>JAUVHQ010000212.1 GCA_030593185.1 Bacteroidota bacterium | reverse complement strand
ACCAGCTACCTTAAAAATCCATTCCAGATGTCGGAATTGCCTCCACTGCAACCTGGCTCCTCCCTAAAATTGTCCACCCACCTGCGTTACACTTCGGCGGACAAGCCGGACAATTTATTAACGGTCGGCTCCCGTGGTTCTTAATCCGCCTGCCGGCGGTTTAATAGAACCACGAGGATCCCCTCGAAAAACAACGTAAATATCCGCCAAGTATGGCTTAATTTACTGTTTTTCGGGACCTGCCATCTGGGCTTTTGAAGTATGAAGGTTGAAGGATGAAATATGAAGGTTTTGGAAAGATTATAAGCACATTCTATTTCATCATTCATCAATCATCATTCATCCTTTCTTTTGCGGGTACAAAAATATTAAATTTCTTTAAATATTAAGATTCCTATGGAAAAAACTGACAGTAAAATAGTTCAATGTTTTTTAATCAAATTGAGATTTCTAGTAAAAAAACACTCCTGCTTCAGTAATGTATATGTTTTTTTTATATTTTTACCCACCCAAACGGAATAATAAATAGATGACTTTGTATTTCAGACATAATAATATATTTAAGATAAAACGTAATACTTTCTGACAAACATAGCAGAATGAAAGCAAAAATATGTGCTTAAAGCCTGCAATTTCTGCAGGTTTTTTTTTATAATTTTTCTTGCTAATCTAAATAACCTAAAGAATGAAAGTCTTAAAATTCGGTGGAACTTCATTAGGCTCTTCATCAAGAATGAAAGCCATAATACCTTTGATAACATCTGAGAAGCAGATTATTGTAGTACTTTCTGCCATATCCGGAACAACAGATACTCTTGTTGAAATAATCGATTTGCTTAATCAGAACAGGAAAATGGAAGCAAAGAAAAAGATCTGTGAACTGGAGGATCATTACAAACATACTGCCAAAGAACTATTTGATAGCCAGGTTTATATTGATACAGGCAAAAAGTTGATTGAAGATCACTTTCAATATATACGGGGATTCACACAGAAAATTTTCACCAAGATCCAGGAAAAAGCCATTCTTGCGCAGGGAGAACTTATCACTTCAGTACTATTCCATCAAATGCTGAAAGAACAGGGAATCAATTCCGGTCTTTTGTCCGCTCTCAATTTCATGCGTATTGATAAAGACGGGGAACCTGATAATTTCTATATAAAAGAAAACCTGAACCGGGAATTAAAAGAGTACAAAACAAACCAGGTCATTATTACACAAGGTTATATTTGCCGGAACGCATATGGCGCAGTAGATAATCTGAAACGTGGAGGAAGCGATTATTCTGCTTCGCTTATCGGAGCAGCTATCCGCTCTGAGGAAATACAGATATGGACTGATATCAATGGTTTTCAGAACAATGATCCCAGGTACGTTACTGAAACCCGCATACTGAGAGAGCTTTCATTTAACGAAGCTGCTGAACTTGCATATTTCGGTGCGAAGATACTCCATCCCAGCAGCATTCAGCCATGCAAAGAATCAAACATCCCGGTACGCTTAAAAAATTCCATGAACCCTGATGATCCCGGTACTATTATTACCAATCAAATTAAACTTAACGGAATTAAAGCAGTAGCGGCAAAAGACAGAATTACTGCAATTAAAATAAGATCAGCCCGTATGCTGCTTGCATATGGATTCCTAAGGAAAATATTCGAAGTGTTCGAGATCTACCGAACCCCTATTGATATGATTACAACTTCAGAAGTTACTGTTTCATTAACGATTGACAATACTGAACATTTGGAAGAGATAAACAAGGAACTGGAAAAATTTGGTATTATAGAAATCGTTCATGATAATTCAATCATTTGTATAGTGGGTGATTTTATTGCTGAAAAAAAAGGCGTAGCGGTAAAGATATTGGAAGCAATTCGCGAAATTCCACTGAGAATGATCTCATATGGTGGAAGTTCACATAATATTTCGGTACTGGTAAAAAGCGATCACAAAGTAAAAGCGCTTAATTTATTGAATAAGGAACTATTTAAAATCACAAAATAAAATGGATAGCAAAGTAAAATTCAAAATACCTGAACCAATACAAAAAGAAAAGACGCCTTTTTATTATTATGATCTTGATCTGTTC
This sequence comes from Bacteroidota bacterium, assembly GCA_030593185.1. Lineage (GTDB taxonomy): Bacteria > Bacteroidota > Bacteroidia > Bacteroidales > VadinHA17 > JADFUQ01. The sequence goes on along the minus strand of JAUVHQ010000212.1, from coordinate 2,512 downwards.
AATCATACTCTGGCAACGGCAAAAAAAGAAGCTGATAAATATAATTTTATTATCCACTACGCGGTAAAAGCTAATGCAAACGACTGCTTACTAAATATTATCAGGGACCATGGAATTGATGCCGATTGTGTAAGTGGTAATGAGATAAAAAAAGTTATTGAAATAGGATTTGATCCTGAAGGAATTGTTTACGCGGGTGTTGGAAAATCTGATTGGGAGATTGAATTAGCAATGGAAACAAATATATTTTGTTTTAATTGTGAATCTGTTGCCGAAATAAAAGTAATTAATTCATTAGCCGGGAAAGCAGGCAAAACAGCAAATATTGCTTTACGGATCAATCCGAATATCCTGGCAGGAACACATGAATATATTACAACAGGTGTGGAAGAAAATAAATTCGGAATCAACCCGGTGGAATTAGAAGCAATAATGGAAACGTTAGCGCTTTGTCCTAATCTTAATTTTGTAGGGCTGCACTTTCATATTGGCTCTCAGATTACCGATCTGAATACATTTAAAGGATTATGTATACGTGTGAACCAAATACAGGAATGGTTCAATATCCATCAGATAATAGTTAATCATATAAATGTTGGCGGAGGGTTTGGAATAGATTATAACGATCCGGATAATCATCCGGTAAGTGATTTCCAAAATTATTTCAAATTATTTAAAAGGTTCCTGGATATTGGTCCAGGACAAAAGGTGCATTTTGAATTAGGGCGTTCTCTGGTTGCTCAATGCGGGAGCCTGATTACCAAAGTATTATATATAAAGAATGGAGTAAACACCAAGTTTGTTATTGTAGATGCGGGAATGACTGATCTAATACGGCCTGCACTTTACCAGGCATATCACAAAATAGAAAATCTTACATCAACCGGAAGGCAGGAATATTACACCATTGTCGGACCAATCTGCGAATCGTCAGATAGTTTTGGCAAATATATCTTACTAGCCGAAACTCACAGAAACGATTTGCTTTGTATCCGTTCTGCAGGAGCTTATGGAGAAACTATGGCATCACGGTACAACCTTCGGGATCTGCCCCGGGCAGTGTACTCAGATAATCTATAAAAACAACATATATTCAACAAATTTATCATTAAAATCCCGGGTTGATGATAATTCTATATAATGAACTTTTTTAAGAATTTCCATCACTTTTTCTTCTTTGTCCGGATTAAGCAATGAATCCACAGCTCCACCCAATGAACTGTTACCGGCTAAAATTATATGACTCTTGAGTTCTTGTGGTAACAATCCAATTCGCACCGCACTATCAGCATTTATATGGTTGCCAAAACCCCCTGCCAGGTAAACCTTTCCAATATCATTGTATGTCACATCAAATTCTTTGATCAATATTTCTATTCCGGCCCGGATAGCTGATTTTGCAAGCTGCAGCTCACGAATATCCTTTTGTGTCAATCGCATTTCATTTCCATCTATATCCTTTTCTATAAACAAACCATCTTTCCTGTATTCAGGTTTCATCAACCCGGACTTGTTAATTATTCCGGCATCAAGGCATGCAGCCACCAGATCAACCAGTCCGGAGCCACACAATCCCACAGCTGGTTCTTGATTTATAGTGCTATACCATACCTTACCTTTATTTATGCCTGCATAAGAAATAGCACCCGGAACGCAACCTGTACCACAACTTATCCTGGCTCCTTCGAAAGCCGGTCCGGCTGCGGCAGAAACACACATTATTTTTTTAATGTCCCCCAAAACAATCTCTCCATTGGTTCCCAAATCAACAAACAGAGTAAGCTCTCTAAGGGCTTCAAAACTTCTATTATACATACCAGATACAATATCAGGACCAACATAAGCTGATACACCGGGGAATATATGCATCTCTGCAGATGAAAAATCATCATTAAGTATCTCTGCAGCAGGTAAATTAACAGAATTAAGGGTTACCGGCTTAAACGGACTAATGGCAAGTGATTTGACTGGCAATCCAAGCAGCAGGTGGATCATCGTAGTATTCCCTGCCATGGTAAATTCCCTTATCTGTTCAACATTAATATCTTTTTTCTTAACAAGTCCTGTAACGGCTCTGGTTAGTGATTCCCGGATTAATCTGGTAAGAATAACTTTATCCTTGGTTGAAGCAAATTGTATCCGGGTTATAACATCATCACCAAACTCTCTTTGAGGATTTAGAAATGAAGACAGTCCAAGTGTTTTTCCTGTTACCAGATCAACAAGTGCCAATACAATAGTTGTAGTTCCAATATCAACAGCAAACCCATAGGAAATATTTTCTCCATTCTTTTTTATATTCACAGTAGATTTAGATTTCGCTATTGAATCTGTTTCCCTTTCATCTTTCCGGTATCTAAATCCCTGTTCAATCTGATAACCTGTTTTAGTTTTTTCCGGCAAATGAACCACTATTCCGTCTAATGATTTTATCCTGCATGCCAGTCTTATTCCTTTTTGTAATTCTTTTTGTGAAATCAACTCTTTTTCAATTGATCCTGGTTCAGGCACC
>JAUVHQ010000305.1 GCA_030593185.1 Bacteroidota bacterium | reverse complement strand
TGAATGTAGGCGTTGAAATGCAGTAAAAATTTTATCATAATATTTCATATTAAAGCCGATACCGTTATCCTTTAAAAAGAAAACTTCCTTATCATCAATTGTTTTCATCCCAAATTCAATTACTGCATTTTCTTTCTTTCCTGTGAACTTAAAAGCATTACCAAGAATATTTTCAAGAATTATAACAATAAATTTCCTGTCTGCATTTGCACTCAATCCTTTTGCAATTTCAAAATTTACCTTTCTGCCGGGTTCAGATGTCTTTAATTCCTCAGCAATTTTACCGGCTGTTCGGGACAGATCAACCTTTTGCCTTGAAACTTTTTCACTGGTTATTCTTGAAAGTGAAAGCAGATCATCAATAAGTTTTGCCATGTGCTGACTTGATGCTCTTATACGGTTAAGAAAATGTACAGCCTTATCATCGAGCTTGTTTGAATAGCTATCAATCAGTGCTTTACTAAAGCCATCCATCCTGGTTAGCGGAGCCCGCAGGTCATGAGAAACTGAATAAGAGAATGCTTCAAGCTCTTTATTAGTAGCATCTAACAGGGTATTAACATTCTCTAGTTCCTGGTTAATCTCATTAACATCCTCCAGCAATAAAACCAATGATTTCTGTGATTTTTCAACTTCATCGGTTCTTTTTTTCACAAGCTCTTCTAAGTGTTCGCGGTGTTTTGCGAGCTCTTCTTCCACTTTCTTTCGCTCGGTTATATCCAGTGAAACGTTCGCCAGAAACTGTGGTTCTCCTGTATCAGGATCCGTAACGGTGAATGTTATCGCATGTACATCTGTGAGTTCGCCGGTTCTCATGTTGCGATATTGCAGGTCCCCCTCCCAGGTTCCCCCCTTCATCAGTGCGGGCAGAAGTTCTTTCTCTACCAGCCCTATCAAATGATCGGGAATAATTTCCATGATATTCACGTTCTCTACTTCATGAGGTTCTATACCCAGTATTTTGCCGCCAGATTCATTCAGAAAGATCATCCTGCCATCAAGGTTACTAAGGTAAATAAGCTCGCTGCTGTGTTTCACTACCGCTGAAAGTTTCTGCATTTCCTCTTCCACCTGCTTATGCCTGGTAATGTCTCTCAATGCGGTTACACGTACAGTCCTCCCTTTAAAATGCATCATCCTTCCCTGTATCTCAGCACGAAAAGTTGATCCATCTTTTCGTAAAGCGGTTGCTTCGTATGGTTCTTCATAACCGGATAGCATATTATTCATCACCATCTCGCGGTCTTCAGGTGCAATCCATTCTGTACCTTTCCTGCCAATAGCTTCTGATAATTTGTAACCAAACATTTTCTCTGCTGTCGCGTTTTGTTCAAGACAAACTCCCTTTTCAGAGATAAAGATTGCTTCAAAAGCAGCTTCGGATAAACTGCGGTAGCGTTCTTCGGATTCTAATATTTCTTCTTCCATCTTCTTGCGTTCGGTGATGTCCTGTACCATACCCAATACAACTTCTTTCCCCTCGATATTGATTATTGTAGTCGATATTTCTACTTGTCTTTGAGCTCCATCTTTTGTGTTTAATGTGAAATTATCAGGTCCTGTGGATTTCCCAAGCTTATTAAGTGCAAGCAATTTTACTGCCTTCAAGATATGTTTTGGATCTAATAATTTAAGCTTCAAGAAGTTTTTACCGATCATTTCATCCTGTTTATAGCCGATAATTTCCTCTGCTCTTTTGTTTCCATAGAGAAAGGTGCCATTTAGATCATTATAATAGATACCTATTGGAGCGCTCTCTGTAAGAATTCTGAATTTCTTTTCGGAATTGATTATTTCTTCCTGCGCCTGTTTGCGCTCTGTGATGTCTCTGGTAACTGCCAGTAGATTCTTCCCAATGAAATTTACTGTACTTTGCATGTAATGCCATTTTCCGGCTTTATCCTTAAATCGGAATTCAATTGTTTCGGTAATTGTCGTATCATTTACCTTAAGAACTTTTTCTACTATTAACTTAATATATTTCTTTATTAAAGGCAATAAGACTTTCTTATCAGCCGGGTGGATAAAATCAAAAAAAGATTTACCGAGCAGATCCTTTGGATCATAGCCCAGAACATGTTTCACTGAGGGGCTAACATAAATATACTTTGCTTTTAGATCAAAGGTTGTAATTGCAATATTATCACTTGTGCTTTCTGCAATTATGCGAAATTGCTCTTCTTTTTTTTCTAATTCCTTAATTTTTTCATGCAGCACTTCATTTTCTTTGATCAATTCAGCTTTTGATTTGCTTTCCGGATTTTTCATATCTAGCTTATTGTATTTTTCAAAATTATAAGTTAATGCAGTTGATTATTGTTTGAGATTTTCGTTTTTCGATTCACTGTTTGTTGCTTTCAGGTTCAAGGAATGTTAAAAGTTATACGTTATTCGTTAAATGTTTACTGTACTTGCATGTAGCACTATGCACTTTGCTCTATGCTCTTTACTCACAACTCACCTCTCACAGCGTCTTACGTCCTACTTCTTAATTTTACATTCAACCATAGTGAAATATGCTCCTACCCTGTTGAAATATTTTCGTGTCTCAAATTTCACCCTGTGAAACCCCAGCATAGCTGGGAGCAACGAAGTTGCTGTTTCATAGGGTGAACCCCGACATGGTCATTCTTCCCTGCGGGCAGGCACGGCAGGCGTCGCATTTCACGTGGCAGGCATTTCACATTTTCTTTCTCCTCTTCGCCTTCTCGCCTCTTCTCTTCATCGCCCCCTCTTCTTTTCTCCTTTTCTCCCCCTCTCTTCGTCCCTCTCACCTCTCATCTCTCTCCTTGAGTGCCTTCTCCGCCTTCATGTGTTCGGCTAAAGATTTTTCAAGTTTAGCAATTCTTTTATTTGATTTCTCCAAATCTTTTAAGAGCTGTTCCCTGGTTTTGGTGTTGTTTTCCATCTCTTATTCTGGTTGAGTAAGTTGAATATTTTGCATACCTTCTTTGATTTCAAGGCTTTAATCTGATTTTCATGCTATAACAATTGAATAATATTCGTTATTAGATAAAAATTCAAATACCTTTTTTTCTCTCTTGGTGCAACACTTTATAACAAGTGGACTTCGAATATATTCTAAAAATCAATATATGTTCCCAAATTATTGATTTTTTGTAGAAAAAACAAATTATGGCTTATCACGCTAATAGAGAACA
>JAUVHQ010000029.1 GCA_030593185.1 Bacteroidota bacterium | reverse complement strand
GAGAAATGGGACTCCGATCCTTTTGAGCCGGAGATACGTGATGGAAAGATCTATGCCAGAGGTGCTGATGATGATAAAGGTCAGTTATTCATGCATCTGAAAGCGTTCGAGTATATGATCAGAACGAAAACATTGCCATGTAATGTAAAATTTATGATTGAAGGCGAAGAGGAAGTAGGTTCTCCTAACCTGAAAATATTTTGCAAAAAATATAAAGATATGTTAACCTGTAATGTGATCCTGGTTTCTGATACTACCATGATCGCACAGGATATTCCTTCAATTACTGTAGGTTTAAGAGGTTTGAGCTATATGGAAGTGGAAGTGACAGGCCCTGACAGGGATCTCCATTCCGGACTTTACGGCGGAGCAGTTGCCAATCCGGTGAATATTCTGAGCAAAATGATTGCCTCACTTACCGACAAAGATGGCAAAATAACAATTAAGGGATTCTATGATGATGTTTTGACAGCAACAGTTGAAGAACGAAAAGAATTAAATAAAAGACCGTTCAATATTGATGAATTTAAGAAATCAATAAATGTTTACGAAGTTGCGGGCGAGAAAGGATATACTACTATCGAAAGACTTGGCATCAGACCTTCTCTTGATGTAAATGGCATATGGGGGGGATATACAGAAGAGGGTGCTAAAACCATTCTCCCATCAAAAGCATCAGCAAAAATATCCATGAGACTGGTGCCTGATCAGAAATCAAAGAAGATAGATAAGTTATTCGAGGATCATTTTGAGTTAATTGCTCCTGAAGGAGTTAGAGTAAAAGTGCGTAGCTTACATGGTGGAGAGGGATATGTAGCACCCATAAATATACCCGCTTATTTGGCTGCCAGTAGGGCTTGTGAAGATACTTTTGGTAAAAAACCAATACCTGTACGAAGTGGAGGAAGCATTCCTATAGTTGCCGATTTCGAAGAGGTACTGGAAGTGAAATCCATACTCCTTGGATTTGGCCTGGATTCAGATGCAATTCATTCACCAAATGAAAACTTTCCATTATATAATTTCTTTAAAGGGATTGAAACAATTCCATTATTCTACAAATATTTTGCTGAAATGAAGTGACAATTTTCAATTCAAGAGAATTAAAACTGCATAAAAGAATCTTCAATCATAAATCGGTGTTCCCCCAACACTTTGTGTTCGGGGCAGGCTTTGTTCTTAAATCAAAAAAAGGAGACAAAAAATACATAAGATAACAGCAATGTATAAAAGCCATTAAAACGACTTTAATACGAGACATTATGCTTTTTTAGGGGGGGATTGTTCAAAAGTTATTATTATTTTATTAACACCCCCCTGCATTTTAGGGGGTAGATTATTAAAATGTTGTATATTTGTCTCATCTACCCCCAAAAATTATATTATAAATGGCAGAATTAAGATTTCAGGCATTACAGGAAGTGCTCAACAGGCAGCCGAAAGAAGTAAAATTTCCCTCAAATGAAATTTCCGATTATTATGGGCAGTTAGTATTTAATAAGTCAAAGATGGAACGCTATCTATCCCATGAGGCGTATCAGAGTATAATAACCGCGATTGAGGAAAGCAAACCGATAGACAGGAAAGTGGCTGATCAGGTTGCACTTGGAATGAAAGCCTGGGCTATTGAAATGGGTGTTACTCATTATTCCCACTGGTTTCATCCTCTAACGGATACTACTGCCGAAAAACATGACGCTTTCATTGAGTTTGGTAATTATGGGGGACTGGTTGAAAATTTTTCAGGTGAATTACTCGCGCAGCAGGAACCGGATGCTTCCAGTTTCCCCAGTGGAGGAATTCGGAATACTTTCGAAGCCAGGGGCTATACAGCATGGGATGTTTCTTCTCCGGCGTTTATACTTGGTAATACACTATGTATTCCAACAGTTTTTGTATCCTATACAGGTGAAGCTCTTGATTACAAAACCCCTCTTTTGAAAGCACTTACTGCAATTGATAAAGCAGCTGTTGAAGTATGTAGTTTTTTTGACAAAAATATTACAAAGGTTACTGCAAATCTAGGCTGGGAACAGGAATATTTTCTGATTGACGAAGCTCTCTTCCAGGCCAGACCTGACTTAATGCTAACTGAGCGAACAATGATGGGACATAAATCATCAAAAGATCAGCAATTGGATGATCATTATTTTTCATCTATCCCCGAAAGAGTACAAGCATTCATGAAAAATTTTGAGATTGAAGCTTATAAACTTGGGATACCTATCAAAACCCGTCATAACGAAGTAGCTCCTAACCAATATGAATTTGCCCCGATTTTCGAAGAGGTTAATCTTTCAAATGACCATAACCAATTAGTTATGGATTTAATGAAAAGAATTGGAAGACGACATAATTTAAGGGTGCTTTTTCACGAAAAACCTTTTGCCGGAATTAATGGTTCTGGAAAACACAATAACTGGTCCCTGATGACTAATACGGGTATTAATCTTTTCTCCCCGGGAAAAAATCCAAAGAGTAATATGCAGTTCCTGACATTTCTTGTTTCAGTGCTTAAAGCAGTACATGAGAACCAGGACCTGATCAGAGCAAGCATACTTACAGCCGGTAATGTTTATCGGTTAGGAGCTAGTGAGGCACCTCCTGCTATTATTTCTGTTTTTCTGGGAAAGAAAATTTCCGAAACACTTGATGAAATTGTAGAAAAAGTAAGTGAAAAGAAAATGACCCCGGATGAAAAAACAGAACTAAAGCTCGGAATTGGTAAAATTCCTGAAATACTTCTTGATAATACAGACCGGAACAGGACTTCTCCTTTTGCTTTTACAGGAAACAGATTTGAATTCCGGGCAGTTGGTTCTTCTGCAAATTGTGCCGCACCTATGATAATTCTTAATATTGCAGTTGCAGATCAACTTAAAAAATTCAAAAGTCTTGTAGATAAACTCATCGGAGACGGGATAAAAAAAGATGAAGCAATTTTTCAGGTTTTGAAGAAATATATCGTGGAAACAAGAAAAATACGATTTGAAGGGGACGGTTACAGTGAGGAATGGCAAAAGGAAGCCAGGGAAAGAGGATTAACTAATATTACTTCTGTTCCTGAATCTTTGTCAAAATATCTTAAACCGGAAAACAAAAACGTATTAATAAAAAATGGCATTTTTAATGAAAGGGAATTACAGGGAAGAGTTGAAGTTGAATATGAGAAATATATAAAGAAAATCCAGATAGAAGCACGTGTTCTGGGAGATCTCGCCATAAACCATATCATTCCTACAGCAGTTAAATACTTAAATATACTTATTAATAATGTAAAAGGTTTGCATGAAATATTCGAAGATAAAGAATTTGAAGAATTGGCCGGTGCCAGGAAAGAACTGATTATAGAAGTATCTCATCATATTTCTTCTATTAAGCAATATGTTTATAAAATGATTGAGGAAAGAAAAATAGCAAACAAAATAGATAATACATCAGAAAAAGCTTTTTTATATCAGAAAAATGTAATGCCATTTTTTGATGTTATCAGATACCATATCGATAAACTTGAACTTACAATAGACGATGAGATATGGCCCCTTCCAAAGTACAGAGAACTTTTGTTTTCCAGGTGACCAAACAATTTTCTTTTATTGAGATCGTTTTTCAAAAGAGTGAAAAAATCTTTACTTTTACCGTAGTAAAAAGATTTTATAATGAGGAAATGGAAGTATATCCTTTTGCTTTTTTTAGCTTGTCAAATAGCCTTACCTAATCTTTATAGCCAAAAAAGAAAAGTCGAGAAAGCTGATGAAGCGTTTAATGCAGGAGAATGTTTTGATGCAGTCGACTTGTATAAAGATGCATATTCCCGCGTACATGACCGTACTGAAAAAACACGTATTGCATTTCAAATTGGTGAATGTTATTATGAAATGAACGAATCACGGTATGCGAAAACCTGGTACAAAAAAGCTGTGGCAAAGGAATATCACAATCCCATTGCAATTCTTCGTTATGCTGAAATGTTAAAAATGGAGGGGGACTATGAAGATGCTATAAATGAATATAAACGTTATAAACAACTTGTCCCCGGCGATTATCATGCAAGTGATGGGATTATTTCATGCGAACTGGCACTTCAATGGATAGAAAATCCTACAGGATATGAAATAGAGGCAATGAAATTTATCAACTCAAGAAATAGTGATTTTAGTCCCGCTTTTGCCAGAGACGACTATCGTATTATAATTTTTACTTCGGCGCGCGATGAATCTTCAGGTAATAATGTGCATGGAGGTACCGGTCAGAATTTTACCGATTTGTATGAAACTAAAATGGATCGAAAAGGAAAATGGAGTACTCCTGTACCTGTTGAAAAACTAAATACTGAATTTGAGGATGGTGCTCCTGCATTTACAAGTGATTTTAATACTATGTATTTTACTCGTTGTAATGTGAGTAAAAGAAAAAAATTGGGATGCACAATTTTTAAAACTGTCAGAACCGGTTCATCGTGGAGTAACCCTGAGCCTCTTAAAATTGCTGATGATAGCCTGGTTGTTGCCCATCCCACCTTAAGCGATGATGGAATGACAATGTACTTTGCGTCCAATATGCAGGGCGGATTTGGAGCTAATGATTTGTGGATGATAACAAGGACTGCTGAAGGGGCAGATTGGAGTAATCCTGAAAATCTTGGAGAGGTTATTAATACTGAAGGAGATGAAATGTTCCCTTTTATCCATCCGGATGGAACACTATATTTTGCATCAGATCACCATCTGGGAATGGGGGGACTAGATATCTTCCGGGCTAAGCGAACAATTGATGGGGATTGGAAAGTAGAAAATATGAAATATCCGGTAAATTCACCTGCGGATGATTTTGGAATTGTTATAGAAAGAGATTTGGAAAAAGGATTTTTCAGCTCTACACGGAGAGGACGAGGGAATGATGAGATTTATTCTTTTGTTCTTCCACCACTTAAATTTAATCTTATCGGTGTCGTTAAAGATGAGGAAACAGAAGAGCCTCTTAATAAAGCTACAGTAAAGCTTATTGGAAGTGATGGGATGAATATTGAGGCAGAAACGAGTGATGAAGGTTCTTTTAGATTTATGCTGAAGCCAAATACAGATTACATTTTTATTGGTTCGAAAAAAGGATATTTAAATAATAAGGGAAGAGAAACCACCAAAGGACAAAATGAGAGTAAAGATTTTCAAGCAACTATGCTCTTGTCTTCTATTGATAACCCAATCGAAATTCCTAATATTTTTTATGATTTTGCAAAGTGGGACCTGCGACCTGAATCTATGGTTTCATTAGATAAACTCGTGGAAACACTGCAGGATAATCCCAATGTAACTATTGAATTAATATCTCATACTGACTCAAGGGATACAGAAGAGTTTAACCTGGATCTTTCACAGAAGAGAGCACAATCAGTTGTCGATTATTTAATTGAAAAAGAGATTAAAGCAGACAGACTCTCGGCAAAAGGATATGGTGAATCCCGGCCAAAAGTGGTTGATGAAAAACTGCCAAAAGAACATGCTTTTCTTAAGGAAAAAGATATTCTTGATGAATCTTATATTAATAAATTACAAACTAACCAACAAAAAGAAATAGCTCACCAGATAAACCGGCGTACAGAATTCCAGGTACTGAGGACCGATTACGAATCTGAATAGTTGTGCCAGCCCATTACACCCGGCAAAAGCCCAAAAGAATTATTACCTTTGCAGGGCTTAAAAAATTATTTATAGTATATGACGGTAAATGAGTCAAGATATGATCGCAGAGGTGTTTCGGCATCAAAAGAAGATGTTCATATGGCTCTTATGGGTTTGGATAAAGGATTATATCCTAATGCCTTTTGCAAAGTAATCCCTGATATTCTTGATGATGACCCGGCATATTGCAATATAATGCATGCCGATGGGGCAGGGACAAAATCATCACTTGCTTATATTTACTGGAAAGAAACCGGGGATTTATCTGTCTGGAAAGGTATTGCCCGGGATGCTGTTGTTATGAACCTTGATGACCTCCTCTGTGTAGGTGCAACAGGAAATATTATCCTGTCATCAACGTTGGGAAGAAATAAAAACCTTATACCTGGTGAGGTTATTTCTGCAATTATAAATGGAACTGAAGAGGTGCTTAAGGAGTTAAGAGAAATGGGGATATCAATTTTTTCCTCCGGTGGAGAAACTGCTGATATTGGAGATCTCGTACGGACAATCGTTGTTGATTCAACAGTAACTACCAGGATGAAGAGATCGGATGTCATTATCAATAATATCAAGCCGGGAGATGTTATTGTAGGTCTCTCTTCAAGTGGAAAAGCATCGTATGAAGAAGAGTATAACAGCGGGATTGGAAGTAATGGACTTACATCCGCGAGACATGATGTATTTAGTAATTACATTGCTCTAAAATATCCCGAAAGCTTTGATCCACATGTTCCTGATGGATTGATATATTCTGGTAATTTCCGGCTTACTGATGAAATCGGAGAGCTGGGAATAGATGCAGGTAAACTTGTTCTTTCACCTACACGTACATATGCTCCTGTGATTATTAATGTGTTGAAAAAATACAGGAAAGAAATACACGGGATGATCCATTGCAGTGGCGGTGCTCAAACAAAAGTTCTTAATTTTGTTTCCAATATGCATATTGTTAAAGACCAATTGTTCCCTGTTCCACCTATTTTCAGAATCATCCGTGAACAATCCGGAACATCATGGAAAGAAATGTACAAAGTGTTCAATATGGGACACCGATTTGAAATTTATGTTGATCAAAATATCGCACAAAACATTATTTCCATTTCAAAAGAATTTGATATTGATGCCCGTATTATTGGATATTGTAATGATTATGAAGAAAAAAAACTTACAATATCCGGGGAAATGGGAACATTTTCTTATTGATTTGTCTTTAAAATTATTCTTATAAATTATTATATATGAGCAAGGAAAGGAACCTTATACTGGAAAAACTGGAAGGTGTAAAAGAGAGGTTTGAAGAAGTTCAGAAATTGATCGCTGAGCCGGAAGTAATGGCGGATATGAAAAGGTATATTCAATTGAATAAGGAGTATAAGAAACTGGGGCCGATTATAGATGCATATAAAGAGTATAAGAATGTTCTTAGCAATATAAAATCATCCCGTGAAATGCTTGAAAAAGAAAAGGACAATGAAATGCGGGAGATGGCAAAACTGGAGCTGGAGGAGCTGAATGAGAAACTTCCGGGGATGGAAGAAAATCTCAAATTGTTAATTATCCCCGAAGATCCGGAAGATGATAAGAATGCTGTTGTTGAAATAAGAGCCGGCACCGGGGGTGATGAAGCCAGTATTTTTGCAGGCGATCTGTATCGGATGTATACCAAATTCTGTGAGAATAAAGGGTGGAAAATTGAGACTGGAAGGATATCGGAAGGTTCTGCCGGCGGGTTTAAAGAAATTGTCTTTTCTGTTTCAGGACAAGGGGTTTACGGAGTCTTGAAATATGAGTCAGGGGTACATCGCGTTCAAAGAGTACCTCAAACTGAAACTCAGGGAAGAGTTCATACTTCTGCAGCTACAGTGGCAGTCCTGCCTGAGGCAGAGGAGTTTGATGTTGAGATAAAGCCGGATGATATTAGGAAAGATACCTATTGCTCATCAGGCCCGGGAGGACAATCTGTTAATACAACCTATTCAGCAATCAGACTTACACATATCCCCACCGGTATTGTTGTTACATGCCAGGATCAGAAGTCACAGTTGAAAAACCTGGATAAAGCCATGGCTGAATTACGTACCAGGTTATATAATCTTGAGTATCAGAAATATCTTGATGATATTTCTTCAAAAAGGAAAACAATGGTTTCCTCCGGTGACAGGTCAGCTAAAATCCGAACATATAATTATCCTCAGGGAAGGATGACCGACCACCGGATCAACCTGACAATGTATAATCTTGAAGCAATTCTGAATGGTGATATTGAAGAGATAAATAATAAACTGCAGATGGCTGAAAATGCTGAGCGCCTCAAAGAAAGCGGACTGGAATAAAACTATATTAAAAAATTATGGACTCCAACACACTTTTCAATAATATAAAAAAAAAGAAATCATTCCTGTGCGTGGGACTGGATTCCGATATTGAGAAAATCCCAGCAGTGCTTCATAAGGAAAAAGACCCTGTTTTCAGGTTTAATAAAGAAATAATTGATGCTACAAATGAATATGCAGTGGCTTATAAACCAAATATCGCTTTTTATGAATCACGTGGTGCTGATGGGTGGATATCCCTTGAAAACACAGTTGATTACATAAAATCCAAATACCCTGACATATTTCTTATTGCCGATGCCAAGCGTGGTGATATTGGTAACACATCAAAAATGTATGCAAAAACATTCTTTGAATATCTTGATTTTGACGCTATTACAGTGGCCCCTTATATGGGAAAGGACTCTGTGTCACCATTTCTGGAATATCCGGATAAATGGGTGATCCTCCTTGCTCTTACATCAAACAATGGAGCAAATGATTTTCAATTTTTGGTAGACCGGCAGAATAGGCGGTTATTTGAAAATGTATTACAAAGATCTTTGGAATGGGGATCGGAAAATAATATGATGTATGTTGTAGGTGCTACCAAAGCAGAAATGTTAAGAGATATACGCAAGATAATTCCTGATCATTTTCTTCTGGTTCCCGGCATAGGAGCCCAGGGTGGAAGCTTGCAGGAGGTGGCTGAATATGGAATTAATAATAAATGTGGACTGATAGTTAACTCTTCCCGTGGGATAATATTTGCTGACAGCTCAGATAAATTTGCGCAAAAAGCCGGTGAAGAAGCAGAGACTGTAAAAAATGGAATGGTTGATATTCTGCTTAAAAAAGGCATTTTGGAATAATTTAATAGTATCTAGTGAGTCGGCAGTCGGCAGTCCACAGTCAACAAATAGTATTATTAGCATGGTCTTTAGTTTGCCGACTGAAGACTGAAGATTGCCGACTTTGGAATAATATTATTTACGTAAAATATTTGTACTTTTAATCTAACAATAAAACCTGGTAATTCCTTTAGTTGTAATGAAAGAAGAATTCCTTCATTTTGTCTGGATGTATGAGTTGTTTAATAAAAATAACCTCCATGCAACATCAGGTGAGAAGATTGAAATAGTACATCCCGGTCAGCATAATTCTGATGCCGGCCCCGATTTTATTAATGCTAAGGTGAAAATTGACGGAACTTTGTGGGTGGGGAATGTGGAGATACACATCTTTTCATCTGACTGGCAAAAACATGGGCATAATAATGATAAAACATACGATAATGTAATTTTGCATGTCGTGTTCAAAGATGACCGGATTGTAACCAGAAGTAACGAGGATCCTATCCCGGCTATGGAATTATCGTTCAGGGATAAACTCTATGAAAACTATGAAATTTTATTGCTAAACCGGCAATGGATACCATGCAATGATCAAATATTCAGGGTAGATCCATTTTTCATAAAACAATGGTTATATAAATTGCTGGTGGAAAGGCTGGAAAGTAAAACAGGTGATTTAAAGCAGATATTGTTGAAAAATGATCAAAGCTGGGAAGAATCATTTTATCAGGCACTTGCAGGAAGCTTCGGTTTTAAAAAGAATAGTGAACCATTCAGGTTCCTTGCAAGGTCATTGCCCCTTAAATACCTTGGAAAACATAAAGATAACCTGTTGCAAATTGAGGCTATGCTTTTCGGACAGGCAGGTTTTCTGCAAACGGCTTTTCCAGTTGATGATTATCAAAGTAAGTTAAAAAAGGAGTATGAATTCCTTCAGAAAAAATTTTTTCTGAAACCACTTGGAGAGCATCTTTGGAAATTTATGCGACTGAGACCTTCAAATTTTCCGACAATCCGGATTGCACAGTTTTCAATGCTTATTCACAATTCATCTCATCTGTTTTCAAAAATCATTCAGACAAAAGATCCGGACATAATTAAAGATTTTTTTAGAATTGGTGCATCCGAATACTGGGATGTACATTACCGTTTTGGTAAAAAATCAACAAAGAAAGAAAAAAGGATCGGCGAAACAGGCATTAATAACATTTTGATCAACACGGTGGTTCCTTTTATTTTCCTGTATGGTAAATCAAAAGGAATCACTGATCTGAGTGAACGGGCAATTGATATTCTTGAAAGTTTACCTGCCGAGGATAATTCAATTATTATAAAGTGGAGGGGACTGGGTATAAAAGCAAAAAATGCATCTGATTCACAAGCATTATTACAGCTTAAAAATGTATATTGTAATCAGAAAAAATGTTTAAATTGTCAAATCGGAAATCAGTTAATACTTAAAAATTCAAATGAAGAGTGAATTCAAACCGGCTGTTTACGCTTTTGTACTATTGGTCGGTATTGTTAGTGTTGGCATAATAGGGTTTATGATAATTGAAGGGTTTTCATTTATCGAGGCCTTCTTTATGACTATAATAACTATTGCAACAGTTGGATTTCAGGAGGTCCATCCTCTGTCAGATGTTGGTAGAATTTTTACGGCCTTTTTGATAATTTTTAGTTTTGGTATTTTCGCATATGCTGTTACTACTTTTACACGCTATATTGTTGATGGAATTTTCAGGAATTATTATAAAGATAACAAAGTGAAAAAACGAATCAGGAAATTAAGTAACCATGTAATCATTTGCGGTTACGGAAGAAATGGGAAACAGGCTGCTGTTAATCTTCATGAGCATAAAGAGGATTTTGTTATTGTTGAAAAAGATGAATCCTTAGTTCAAAAAATTCGTGAAGATGAATCGTTGCTTTATATTGAAGGCGATGCTACAAATGAAGAAATTCTGGAAGCTGCAAAGCTTGAAAGTGCAAGAGCACTGATTACCACTTTACCCAATGATGCGGAAAATCTGTATATTGTCCTTACTGCCAGACAATTAAGTCCGGATTTGCTGATTGTCAGCAGAGCATCAGATGATCATTCTGTTGAGAAATTAAAGAGGGCCGGCGCTTCAAATGTCATTATGCCTGATAAAATCGGGGGACAGCGGATGGCGAAACTGGTTGCTGAACCCGACCTGGTTGAGTTTATTGAGTACCTGATGCTTCAGAGCCATAAAGAGGTGAGTCTTGAGGAAATCTCATGTGAGAACCTTGCTGTCTGTTTTGAAAACAAGTCAATAAAAGAACTCGATATTCGCAACGCATCGGGAGCTAATATCATAGGATTAAAAAGAGAGGATAAAAGTTTTATTATTAGTCCCTCACCCGAAATAAAACTATCCCCGGGAGATCAGCTTTTCGCGCTTGGCAAACATGAGCAAATTGAACGTCTTAAGTCCCTTATTAAGAATGGTAAGTAACTTATGTTTCTCACTTGACAACACATTAATATACAGTTGTTAAGATGAATATTTCACAGGGTAAACAAAGATTACTTCGTGAGATTGCCCTGATAGCTATCGGGGCTAAGTTAACGAATAACGAATTTTAAAGTTTCTATTAAACCATGATTATTTCTAAAATCTAAAATCGGCGTTCCTTGTTCGATATTTAAATAAATAGAATTGTGTACTTAATTGATATTATGCACTTTATGCAAATTATTATTTTTGTAACTAATTAAGATATAAGTAATTATTTCATCTGCGAAACGTTAGTAAGTAAAAAAATATAATGTCGTTTCATATGCCTTTTATTTCACACGGTTGAAATAGAATTTTAGTTTTAAAAAAATGAAAAAGATCCTTGTAACCGGAAGTAATGGCCTTCTGGGGCAAAAAATTGTTGAAATATTAGCGGGTTTAAAATCAGGCGGTATAATTGCAACCTCTAAAAATACGGATAAGATAGTAGATGTAAAAGGTTATGATTTTGAGCTTTTGGACTTGACCAACCACGTGGAAACAGCATATATAATCCGGACACACAACCCCGATACAATTATTAACACTGCTGCCATGACCCAGGTTGATAAGTGTGAAGAGCAAAAAGCAGAATGCTGGAGAATCAATGTTGAAGCATTAAAAAACCTGGTTAAATGTTCCAATAATATAAATGCCCATTTGATCAATTTATCTTCCGACTTTGTTTTTGACGGTACCGGTGGTCCATATTCGGAAAATGATATTCCCAATCCTCTTAGCTATTATGGACTTTCGAAATGGGAAGGGGAGAAAATTGTTGAAGATCAGGCTGATAAATGGACTATTGTGCGCACTATCCTGGTGTACGGAGTCAACCTGAAAATGACCAGGTTAAATATTGTTTTATGGGTTAAAAATTCACTTGAAGCAGGAAAACCTATTCGGGTAGTGAATGATCAGTTTCGCGCACCAACCCTGGTGGATGACCTGGCTAATGCCTGTATAGAAATGGCGGTCAGAGAAAAAACAGGGATCTTTCATATCTCCGGACCAGAAATGATGAGTATTGTCGATATTGCTTACAAAGTGGCTGATTATTATAAATTAGACAAATCGCTTATTACACCAATATCATCTGCTGAACTAAATGAAATAGCACAACGGCCCAGGTCAACAGGATTTGTGCTTGATAAGGCTAAAAAAGAGATAAATTATTTGCCTCATACACTTGAAGAGGGGCTTAAAATAACATGATTATTAATATTTTCGCTGGAGTTTATTGAATAATGAAAAAAAAAATATACTTTTGCACCTCTTATTGAGGAAAGTATAATTAGTTAAAAAAAACAAGAAAATAATGCATTTAACCGCAGAGAAGAAAAAGGAACTCTTCAAGAAGTATGGCAGTAACGAGAAGGATACCGGGTCAACAGAGGCTCAGATAGCATTGTTCTCACAACGCATATCCCACCTGACAAGTCATCTTAAAACCAGTAAGAATGATTACCATACACAGCGATCATTATTGAAATTAGTAGGTAAAAGAAGACGGTTACTTGACTACCTTAAAGGGAAAGATATCGAAAAATACCGTGCAATTATTAAAGTACTGAAATTACGGAAGTAGCAAAAGAGGCAATTTCAACATTGCCTTTTTTCTTATTACTATCAAAGTGATTCTGTTACGGTGACAAAAGAAATAAATATGTATAAAGTAATTGAAAAAACAATTGATCTGGGTGATGGCCGGACAATTACTATTGAGACAGGCAAACTGGCAAAACAAGCTGATGGTTCTGTTGTTGTTAAAATGGGCAGGACAATGCTTCTTGCCACTGTGGTATCAGCTAAAGAGATAAGGGAGGATGTGGATTTTATGCCTCTTTCTGTTGATTACAAAGAAAAATATGCTTCACTGGGAAGATTCCCGGGTGGGTTTTTGAAAAGAGAGGCCAGGCCTTCGGATTATGAGGTGCTTATTGCCAGGTTAGTAGACAGGGCCTTACGACCATTATTCCCTGATGATTATCATGCCGATACATTTGTAACTATAAACCTTATTTCAGCTGATAAAGATATCTTACCCGATTCGTTAGCCGGACTTGCCGCTTCTGCTGCTCTTAGTGTATCAGATATTCCTTTTGGTGGTCCGATCTCTGAAGTCAGAGTTGGAAGAATTAATGGGAAGTTTAAGATCAATCCGGGTTTTTCTGAGCTTGAGGATGCAGATATTGATCTTTTAGTTGGTGC
>JAUVHQ010000223.1 GCA_030593185.1 Bacteroidota bacterium | reverse complement strand
TTCAGCATCTGCAATTTCAGTTGAATCCAATTCATTATTGAGATATCTATATACCAGATTATTAAGATCCGGTATATTAATTCCTGTATTGAGAAATTCAGGTGATATTCCTCCATGCACAAACAGGTTATTATTTATTTTCACTACAGTTTTTTTCGATCGCAACCATTTTCCAATTTCAAAATCATTCCCATAAAACTGCCCCAAATTAAATTCAAGGTACCGTGACAAGTATTCATATTTTCTTGAAATATCCCTTGTATCTTCATCCATTATCATCAATTCATGATTACCGAGTAACAGATGCACATGTCCACCGGCTTTTTTTGCTTCATGTTCAAGACGATAAATAAGCCACAGGCACTCGGTAACATAATCACCCCTGTCAAACAAATCGCCCAGGAATACAAGGTGCCCTTTACCCCAGTTCCATTTCAGATTTTCATCAATGATCCCATTATTTTTCAGGAGTTCAATTAATTCATAGTAACCGCCGTGTATATCACCCATTGTAAAGACCCGGTCAACATTCCTGAAGATATGATCACGATCAGGTTTTTTAATTAATAATTCATATGAATTAGTGTCACCTGCAAATCCATTAAAACGGATAGTACCACTTTTCAGCTCAATGTTTTGCCTCTCCATTGTAGTAATATTTTCTGAGCTATCGCGCTTAAGATAGATTATTGTACCAGTCTGATTATCAGACCACCAGACATAAGGACCATCCAGGTAATCAGGAAGAAATATCTCCTCGCTCTCAGCATGTATTGAGCGCAGGAAACCGGCAACTTCATACCGGTGATGCGTGTTTGCATAATCAAGGGCTGTTTTCCCTGCCGCATTATAGAGATTATAATTTATACCCTTTTTTACCAGGTAACGAGCAATATCAGCATATCCAAAAAAGGCTGCATATACCATTGCCGTGTTTTCTTTTAAACTTGTTCCATTAATATCAGCGCCCTTTTTTATCAGGATCTTTACCATTCCAAGGTTATCAGATTCAACAGAATGAATCAGTGGGGTCTTATCCTGACAAAGTTGTTCAATACCGGCTCCTTTTCTCAGGAGTAGTTTAACCAGTTTAGTTCTTCCCTTTTTAATGCTAATAACCAATGGAGTATAAGCCTTTTCGCCATAATACCCGTTTACATCATTCTTTTTGATCCATTCGTTAAGCAGCTTCGTATCGTTGCTTTTTACAGCGTCAAACAATAAAGTGTCTTGTGCAAAAGAAGCTATGGGAAGAATGAGAAAAATGAAAAAAACCGCAAGAGCACTTTTTAGCCACTCGACAGTGTTTAATTGAGTATAGTATTTCTTGAAGTATATCACAGTCTCAATTTTATTCCACAATTATTCAAATTTAATAGTTTAACTAGTATAAAAACAGGTAAAATACTAATATTTTAATTTATTTGAAATTTGCCTGCCCCGTAAGAAAGCATGACTTTACGGAGGTGCTTGTCATTTGTGATTTTTAATATTTATTTAAACTTTCGGTCTATATAGACGAACTCTAATTAATATCTATCTTCCTTACCTTTTTCAATTGCAGGGATACCGTTTATCATCCACTCAGGTTTCGTTTCATTTGATAAGAATTTTATTTATTTGAAAAATTCTATGATTTAGAAGTTTCATATTTGGGGGAAAAAATCTTATAAACATAATAAAAAACTGTTTAATTAGAACAATGAAAACATATGTTAGAAAACCGGAAGGCAAGATGGTTCAGCCTTTTTTAAGAAAGTTTTGATCATGCCCCACAGGCCGACCAGCGACCAGATTATCTCAAGAATGACAAAGGGAATAAAGTCAATCAGCACAGAGGCATAACAGGCAATTCCTGCACCCAGAAAATTCAGAAAAGAATAGATGAATGAGCTGGTTTTTATAATTTTAAATAAGTTCAGGATAAATGCCAGCAATAAAATTAATACACCTATTGAACCAATAAGAACCGAATAATCCATAATTCAATATATATTAATGAAGACTATAAAAACTTTGATAAAGGTTTTAAAAATATTCTTTTTTTAAATACTTTTAGCCTTATTTTTTTCCAATTATTAAACAAACCCTTTATGACATCAGAAATAATCATTACTAAGTTTTATAAAAAGTATGGTGAATCCGGTGAGAGTCCACGGGTATTTTTCTCTCCCGGACGGGTTAACCTTATAGGAGAACATACTGATTACAACGGAGGTTATGTGTTTCCTTGTGCGTTGAGTTATGGTACTTACATGGCTGCCCGTATTACAGATACAAAAACTATAAAATTTGCTTCGTTGAATTTTGATTTTACTATTGAGATACCTCTCTCTGAATTAAATAATAAAGTTAAGAATGAATGGGTGAACTATCCATTGGGTGTATTTGATGAATTTAAGAAAACAGGTGTGGAACCTGATCATGGAATTGAACTACTGTTTTCAGGCGATATTCCGAACGGCGCCGGCTTATCATCATCTGCATCAATTGAAACTGTGACAGGTTTTTTTATTAACAAAGTATTTGGAAAAAATAAGCTGAATTTGGTGGAGCTTGCATTATTGTGTCAAAGGGCAGAAAATAAATTTATAGGAGTTAACTGCGGAATTATGGACCAGTTTGCAGTATCTGTCGGAAAAAAAGATCATGCAATTTTCCTTGATTGTGACACTCTGAATTATGAGCTTGTTCCGATAAAACTCGATGGTTTGAAACTTATAATTTCAAATACAAATAAGAAAAGACAACTTGCTGATTCGAAATATAATGAAAGACGTAGTGAATGTGAACAGGCAGTGAAGTACCTGAATAAGTTTAAAAAGATAAAGAACCTGGGGAAATTATCTCTTAACGAATTTAATGAACTCTCAGCCCGGATACCTGATGAAGTTATTAGAAAAAGGGCTTTGCATGTTGTTTCCGAAGACCAGCGATGTGTTGAAGCTGTTGATGCCCTGAAAAATGGAGATATGATGAGGTTTGGAGTCCTGATGAATGAATCACACAACTCATTAAAAGATGATTATGAAGTAACCGGCACAGAATTAGACACTCTTGTTGAAGAAGCCCGCAACATAAAAGGAGTTCTCGGATCACGTATGACCGGTGCAGGATTTGGCGGTTGCACTGTTAGTCTGGTTAAAGAAGAATCTGTAGATATATTTATTAAAAATGTAGGAAAAAAGTATGAGCAGAGGACCGGGTTGAAACCTGATTTTTATGTTGCTGATGTTGGAAACGGGGTTAAAGAAATTCAATAAGTTCAATATCTGTAATTTACCGGTCTGAATACAGGAATTATTTAACTTACATCATTCATGCAGAAGATAAAAGACAAAAGTAAAAAGTTTAAAATGCTTACAATTTTCAGTCTTTAGTCGGCAATTGGCAGTCGGCAATCGGCAATTAGTTGACAAAGTGAAGGCAAAAGTATTTACTTTGTGGACTGTGGACTGCCGACTGATTAGTAACCATTAATTACATGATTTTTATGTCATAAAGAAGAAATTTGTGAATAATACAGATTGAAAGATACATTGATTGACCAATTTATTTCTATTTTTGTCTACTTATCAAATTAATAATAACTAGAACTATTTAACATGGAACAAAGTTTCGATCTTGGATGGATAGATTACTCCATCATGCTTATTTATTTCATTTTTGTGCTTGGTATTGGATGGACCCTGAAAAAGTACATGAAATCGTCAACTGATTTTCTTGAAGCCGGCAAGTCGCTACCTGCCTGGATAACAGGATTAGCATTTATCGCTACAAACCTGGGGGCTTTAGAGGTAATCGGCATGGCTGCTTCAGGAGCCAAATATGGTATTGCCACTGTCCATTTTTACTGGATAGGTGCTATTCCGGCCATGATTTTCCTTGCCATTTTCATGATGCCATTTTATTACAATTCAAAAGCCCGGTCAGTTCCGGAGTATCTGAAATTACGGTTTGATGAAAAAACACGGGGATTCAATGCTGTTACTTTCGCTGTTATGACCATATTTGCTTCAGGTATATCAATGTATGCCCTGGCCTTACTTATGGAAACCCTTCTGGGTTGGGATTTCAACCTCAGTTTGCTTATTTCTGCTGTAATAGTACTTGTTTACATTTACCTTGGAGGACTGACATCTGCAATTTATAATGAGGTGTTACAGTTCTTTTTAATTGTAGTTGGTTTCCTTCCTTTAGTAATTATCGCTTTAATTCATATTGGAGGATGGGAAGGATTAAAATCAAGTCTGGATGTTGTAGCTGTCAACAATGGTTTTGAAGCCGGAGCATACACAGAATCATGGCGACATATGGGCAACGCCGAATCAAATCCTTTGGGTGTGGGAATAATGGGTGTTGTTGTAGGACTCGGTTTTGTACTATCATTCGGCTACTGGTGTACGAACTTCCTTGTAGTACAAAGAGCTATGGCTGCAG
>JAUVHQ010000241.1 GCA_030593185.1 Bacteroidota bacterium | reverse complement strand
GGAAGAATGACTGTACGGGGTGTCTTTGCCTGCCCTGTAAGGAGAAACGACTGTACCAGGGTGGCAAGAATAACACTTTGGGGAGTAGGCTCAAGTTTATAAGTTGAAAAGTTTATGAGTTTAGAAGTCAAAGAATTGTGTTGCTGTGATGCAGTATTAAGTTACGTGTTTCGACGGGTTAGAGGTTTTTGAAAAGTTCTTACTATCTCTCTTCATTCGAACTTCGAATTTCAAATTTTTTTTTATAAATAAACTCATCAACAAATAAAATTTCACGTTAGAATATCATATGAATAAATGAAAAAACTATGTCCAAATGAAGGCTAAAAGGTAAATATGTGAAGTTAAAAACCTTAGCCTTAGCCTAATATTTATTAATCAACGAAGTTAAATTCCGAATATATCATACCTTTGTTTGAATAAGGTTCTTGACTTATTTTGTAATATTGCTTATATTTGATAACTTGAAATTGATAAAGGAAAGTTGTTTTATGAAAACACAAAAGATGAAAGCAAAAAAAGGTGGTTTTTTAACTGGTATTTTAATTGTTTCTCTTTTACTTTCTATGAATGTAAAAGGTCAAAGTGCCAAAAGACATTATAAAGCCGGGGAAGATTTTATTGAATCAAAGAAATTTGAATTTGCTATTGACGAATTTACCAAAGCTATTGAAATTGATCCTGATTACACAAAAGCTTATATTGAAAGAGGTAAATTATATGATAAAGCCGGAAATAAAGATGCTGCTATTGAAGATTTCAGTAAAGCTGTCGTTTTTGAACCCAAAAACAAAGAACTATTTTACTTCCTTGGCAAATGTTATAACGAGGCAGGTAAATACAACCTGGCATTGGGGGCTCTGAACAGAGCTTCAAAATTAGCAAAAAGAGAACTGCTTCCATACCAGGAAAAAATAAAAACCCTTCTTGCACTGGAGAGATTCGAGAGGGCCCGGGAAGTTGCCGATACTGCCCTGGTAATAAAAGATAATTCCCTTAACAATTACTACATGGGAGTTATATCAGTAAAACTTGAAGAATTTGATAAAGCTGAAAAATTCTTTAATAAATCAATCTCAAAAAGCAGATATTTTGTTGCGGCTCGTCTCGACCTCGCTGATTTATGTCGAAACCGCGAACAATTGGATAAGGCTATGATACATTGTAATTACGTACTTAATCTGGATAAAAGAAATATCAGGGCTTATCATATCAGAAGTGACCTGTATGTTAAAGAACTTGAATATCCCAATGGGATAAATGACATTTCAAGAATAATTATTTTAGACACTGACAATCCTAAATGGTACGCACTCCGTGGAAGTTATTACCAGCAATTTAACCAACACCTGAATGCTGTAAACGACTATTCAGTTGCTATTTCACTTGACAAAGAAAACCCTGATTATTATTTTTCCAGAGCCAGATCATATGAACATTCAATGAATTTTGCATCCGCTGCTAAAGATTATGAAACTATTACCCAACTATCTGAATATAACGTTGATGCAAAAAAATTACTGGATGCAACTAAAGCAAGATTATTTGAAATAAACAGGGAAAATGACAAACCGGAAATTATAATTGTTGATCCTGAGCCGAAAAGTGGAACTATCCTTGAGTTACCCGGTGATAAAGAAACTGTTCTTTTAAAAGGTAAAGTGTGGGATGAAAGTGATTTGGAATATTTGAAAATTAACGACAAGGATGTTCGTTTTGATAAAAAAGATAACCATTATGAATTTATAACAGATGTTGATATAAGGGGTTTCGATGAACTTGTTATCACTGCTTTAGATGTATATGATAATAAACAAACCGGGATTTTTCCAATTAAACGCACTGAAGTAAATCCCCCGCAAGTAAAAATTATTGCTCCATATGCATCAGACAATAATCTTATTTATCTCGAAAGTAATGATCCCACCTTGTATATTGAAGGGCAAATAACAGATGAAAGTCATATTAGATCCATATTTATTGAAGGAGTTACTGCCAGTTACCGCATGGATGTTGAAAACCCTAAATTTTCAGCTAACATAGACATTATGAATAAGAATAGATTTACTGTTGTAGCTGAGGACATGTTTGGAAACAGAACTGAGAAAGAGTTTACATTAAACAGGGAAGCAGCTATGCTTGCACAAGATAATCCGATGGGTAAAACCTGGGTTGTTTTCATTGAAAATTCAAAGTATGAAGTATTTGCCAGTCTTGAAGGACCGGTAAAAGATATCAGTCTGATGAAAGCATCCTTTGCTAAATACCAAATCCATAATATTATCACCAAGCAGAATATGACCAAGGAAGAATTGGAAAAATTCTTTTCCATTGAACTCCGCGACTTACTTCGTAGCAACCGGGTTAATTCTCTTCTCGTCTGGTATGCCGGACATGGAAAGTTTGTTAACGAAACGGGTTACTGGATACCTGTTGATGCTCAGCGTGATGATGAGTTTACATATTATAATATTAATACCCTTAAAGCAGCTATGCAATCTTATTCAAGTTCATTAACACATACACTGGTTGTAACTGACGCTTGTGAATCAGGGCCTACATTTTACCAGGCTATGCGGTCAACACCAAAAGCAAGGAGTTGTGATGACTGGACTGCCACCAGGTTTAAGTCCTCGCAGGTTTTTTCATCTGCAGGTTATGAGCTTGCAGTAGATAACTCTCAATTTACCAGAACTTTCGCTAATTCGCTGGCTAATAACCCTAACGCTTGTATTCCAATTGAAAAAATTGTTTCCCAGGTAACTATTGCTGTAATAAAAAACAACCAGCAACGACCTAAATTTGGAAAAATCGCCGGATTGGAAGATGAAAACGGCACCTTTTTCTTTATACTGAAATAACAATAAATTTAGTTTACATAACTTCCGTAGCCAAGTAAAAAAATCAGTTATGATACTTTTGTTCAAAGCTCATTAATAATAATACAATGGCCCTTTCTATTTCTCTATCCGGGAAAATTATTCGTTGCTCAAAGCGAATAATTTTTTTTTCACTTCTGATGTTCATGCCATCAATTCTTCAATCTCAATCATACTATTTTGATAGCTATAGTGTTGAAGATGGATTGAATTCTTCGAAAGTATATTCTTTACTACAGGATCAAAATGATTATATCTGGCTGGGAACAGCCGGGGGAGTTTCTCGTTTTGATGGGATAAATTTTGAAAATTTTACATCAGAGAATGGACTTGCTCCTAAAGGAGTGTTTACTGTTTTTACTGATTCAAGAGCCAATTTATGGTTAGGACACCTTGATGGAGGAATTTCTCGTTATGATGGAACAAAGTTTGAAATACTTAAACTGGATTCTATTCAACTCCATTCTGATATTACATCAATCACTGAAACTTCAACAGGTCAAATTTGGTTCACAACCGCAGGGAATGGAGCAATTCTTCTGAAGAATCCATTTGATAAAATTGATCAAATTTCAGTTGAAGTATTCAGGGGAAAAGATGGTTTAAGCAATAAAATTTTCAACTCTCTTCTTACCAGGGACGGTACATTTTATTGCTTAACAGATGTTGGTATTAAGAAGTTTAATAAAACGAATAATAAATTTGATAATTATCTTCTCCCGGATTTGACAAAATATTGGATGAAAACCATAATGTTTGAAGACTCAAACGGGAATTTATGGTTTGGAACATATAATGGCGGGTTATATAAATATCTTACTAACCAGGAAAAAATGGTTATCTATGATAAGAGAGACGGCCTGGCAAAAAACTGGATCAGCTATATCACCGAAGATAGTCAGGGAAATATCTGGGTAGGGACCTGGGGGGGTGGCATTACCCGTTTCTCGGGAGAAAAGATGACAAATTTCACAATTGATAATGGGCTGAATGCAAGTTATATACAATGTATCATAGAAGACAGGGAAGGAAATATAGTTATTGCAAGCCAGTATCATGGATTGTCTATTTTTAAAGGAGAAAGTTTTATCACCATCATGCCTGAAGAAGGATTACCTGATAAAAATGTTTGGGCTATTCAACAGGATAAAAAAGGGACTTTCTGGTTTGGAACAAATAAGGGGATCTGCGTTTTCGATCCTTTAAAATCCGGAAAAGAAAAAATCCGTATTCTC
>JAUVHQ010000272.1 GCA_030593185.1 Bacteroidota bacterium | reverse complement strand
TCTTTTATTTTCCGTGATCCTGATACGAAAAAGGAGATTGCAAAGGCTGCAAACCTGCAGGATTTCCAGCAGGTTCTTTTGAGTATCCCTGATAATAGCCTTGAATATCATACAAGCCGTGATCACTTTTCAAAATGGTTGAATGCAAGAGCATTATTCCCAATTGCACAAATGTTTAAGTACTTGAGCAGGGACGATTTTAGCTCACTTAAAGAGATCAGGAATTTTTTAGACATGACTATATCCTGCTTTCGTTTTGGTAAGGGGCGTGGAGTTATTGCAAAATTTGAGAGGAAAACATATGATGAATATTCAGTTTTTTCACGAATAGGCGAAGGTTCAATCGGGGGTAAAGCAAGGGGGCTTGCTTTTATAAGTTCCCTGATAAAGGATGAAAAACTTTTCAGTAAATATAAAGATGTTGTGATTACTATTCCAAGGACAGTGGTTTTATGTACAGATGTCTTTGATGAGTTTATGGAAAATAACGATCTGTACAAAATTGGTTTGTCTGATCTTTCTGATGATGAGATACTTCAATATTTTACCAAAGCTGAATTACCCCGTTGGATTTACCTGGATATGAATGCTTTTCTTAAGGTATCTGGAAATATCCCCATCGCTGTAAGGTCTTCAAGTAAATTGGAAGACTCACATTACCAGCCGTTTGCCGGTATTTACTCTACATATATGATCCCTCCGCATCATGATAGCAAGGTGATGGTTGCAAAGCTTGCTGATGCTATTAAACAGGTATATGCTTCTGTTTATTTCAAGAGCAGTAAAGCATATATGACAGCAACAGCTAACGTTATTGATGAAGAAAAAATGGGAATAATATTGCAGGAGGTTTGTGGGAATCAATATAACAATCGATTCTATCCGACAATTTCAGGTGTGGCAAGGTCACTTAATTTCTATCCTATCGGATCTGAAAAGCCTGAAGATGGAATCGCCAATATTGCAATGGGACTCGGTAAGCTGGTTGTGGATGGTGGTGCTACTCTTCGTTTTTCCCCTAAATATCCTCGTAAAATTCTTCAGTTATCAACACCGGAATTGGCATTGAGAGAATCACAAAAGCAGTTTCTTGCGCTTGATCTGAATATGGATAGTTTTGTTCCTTCAGTTGATGATGGAGTTAATATTCTTAGTTTACCTGTTAGGGAAGCAAAAAATGATAATACTTTAAAATGGGTGGCTTCAACATTCGATTTTGAGAATAATATTCTGCGGAATGGATATTCTGGCTCAGGCAAACCGGTAATAACTTTTTCCAATATCCTGGAACACAATGCATTCCATTTGGCTGAGATACTCCGGGATCTTCTAAAGATTGGTCAAAATCAAATGAATAACCCTATCGAGATAGAATTTGCTGTAAATATGGATACTCCTGAAGGATCTCCTAAGGAGTTTAGTTTTTTACAGATAAGGCCGGTAGTTTATGAAGAACAATTTGATTCAATTATTCTTGATAATATAAATAGTGAAGATACACTCATTATTTCTGATTCTGCTCTGGGAAATGGAGTTTTAAAAGGAATTCGTGATATTGTATATGTTAAACCTGATGCTTTTAATGCCTCTTTTAACGAAAAGATAGCCGATGACATTGATAAACTAAATACTAAGTTTGCCGGTGAGGGGAAGAACTACATTCTGACAGGGCCCGGGCGATGGGGCTCAACTGATCATTGGCTGGGTATACCTACAAAATGGACCCAGATATCACAGGCAAGGGTAATCGTTGAATCGGGATTGGAAAACTACAGGATAGATCCAAGCCAGGGAACACATTTCTTCCAGAATCTTACATCATTCAGGGTTGGATATTTTACCATAAATCCCTTTATGGATGATGGTTATTATGATATTAAATTTCTGGATAGCATGGAAGCCGTATATGAAGATGACTTTATACGCCATATAAAGTTTTCTGATCCTCTGCTTGTTGTTGTTGACGGAAAAAACAGGAAGGGTGTGATCTATAAACCGGGAAAAGGAAAAATAAATGAGGATTCATGACCTGGTGCTTATATGCTTCAAAGTTTCAGTCACGAATTGACCTTCTGCTCAAGCGCTCTGTGCATCTACACTTCGGTCAACTTTTTTAACCAGTCCCTGGAGTACTTTACCCGGACCAACTTCAATGAATGATGAAGCTCCGTCGGCAAGCATGTTTCTAACAGTTTGAGTCCATTTTACCGGTGATGTTAACTGGTCAATTAAGTTTTTCCTTATTGTCTGAATATCAGTTGAAGGTTTGGCAGTAGCATTTTGATAAACAGGACAAGCAGGTTCTGAAAAATGTGTTTGTGTAATTGATTTTGTCAATTCATTTCTTGCAGGTATCATTAGAGGTGAATGAAAAGCTCCCCCAACTTTTAGCTGGATAACCCTTTTTGCTCCATGTTCCCGGAGTTTATTCATAGCTTTTTGAACACCAATTAATGATCCGGAGATTACAACCTGGCCGGGGCTGTTATAATTTGCAGGAACAACAATATCATCAATTTCGTTACAAACCTGTTCTATCAATTTATCTTCCATCCCCAGTATTGCTGCCATTGTAGATGGCTCTGCCTCACAGGCTTTTTGCATAGCCATTGCCCGTTTACTAACCAGTATTAACCCATCTTCAAATAATAATGATTTATTGGCTACAAGCGCTGAAAACTCACCAAGAGAATGTCCGGCAACCATATCAGGTTTAAAATCTTCTCCTAAAGTTGCGGCAAGGATTGTCGAATGCAGAAAAATGGCTGGTTGGGTTACCTTCGTTTGTTTCAAATCTTCATCAGTTCCCTCAAACATTATATCTGTAATTCTAAAACCAAGAATATCATTAGCTCTCTCAAACATTTCTTTTGCCTGCCCGGAGGTATTGTATAAATCTTTTCCCATTCCAACAAACTGGGCTCCCTGGCCCGGGAATATATATGCTTTCATAATTGTAAGGTTTTTTTCGGTTTTCCTCATTACCTCATCACTGCCTCACAATAATTAATGAAGTTTGGAGCTTATGAGGTGAATAAATTCATCACGGGTTGGCTCTTTAAGGAATTCTCCTGTAAAGGCAGATGTGGTGGTAACAGAATTTTGTTTTTGTACACCCCTCATTATCATGCACATATGTTGCGCTTCAATAACAACTGCTACACCAACCGGATTCAGAGTTTCCTGAATACAGTCCCTTATTTGAACCGTAAGACGTTCTTGTACCTGCAACCGCCGGGCAAAAGCATCAACAACACGTGCGATTTTACTCAATCCGGTAATATAACCATTTGGGATATATGCAACATGTGCTCTTCCAAAAAATGGGATCATATGATGTTCACATAGTGAATATATTTCAATATGTTTTACCAGTACCATTTGCTGATAATCATCTTTAAATTTTGCATTCTTGATAATTTCATGTGGTTCGGTGTTATATCCTTGTGTAAGGAACTGAATAGCTTTTGCAACACGAAGAGGAGTTCCTTTCAGCCCATCCCTGTTTGAGTCTTCTCCGATAAGATCAAGAATG
>JAUVHQ010000296.1 GCA_030593185.1 Bacteroidota bacterium | reverse complement strand
TAGTTAATGGCGGTAAAGTGCTAAATATCAGTATTATTACATCAAATAAAAGGCAGTGCTAAACTGAAAGTTTTGTACTTTAAAATCCGCCACTAACCATATACCAATCGTTACCGCCAATTTAAAAAGACAATGAAGAATGAAAACATTTGATGAAAATAAATTTAAATTTCCGATTGGATTCCACAAATTCCATAAAAAAATGGTTTTTAATTTTCAGTTAAACCGCTGGTATTCCTTAGGATTTGCAAGGTTTGAAGACATGAAAGAAGCCGGGCAAAAGATTAAAACTTTTACTGATTGGAAAGTCGAAATGATAAAATTAGCCGAAAAAGCCATTTCTGAAAAGAGATTTCTGAATGCAGCTATTTATTACCGGTCAGCCGAATTTTATATTATCAAAGAAGATATTGAAAAAGAAAATCTTTATAAAAAATTTATCGATCTGTTTTATCAAGTTATTAAAGATGATAATATAAAAAGGTTTAAGGTTCCATACAACGAATCATTTTTACCTGTAATAAAAATTCCGGCAGCAAAAAATAAAAAAGGTATCATTGTTATGCATGGTGGTTTCGATTCTTTTATCGAAGAATTGTATTTTATGATGAAATATTTATCTGATTGCGGATATGAAATAATTGCTTTTGAAGGTCCAGGACAAGGAGCAGCTCTTAAAACGTATGGAATACCACTTGATATTGAATGGGAAAAACCAACTAAAGCTGTGCTCGATTATTTTAATTTGAACGATGTTACACTTTTGGGATTGTCAATGGGTGGTTGGTATTGTTTAAGAGCAGCTGCATTTGAACCCAGAATTAAAAGAGTTATTGCATCAGGCCATTCAATTGATTATATGAAAAGCATGCCCCCCTTATTATATCATATGCATATGTTTTTCATCAACAGGTTTCGGAATTTTACAAATAAAATGGCAACAAAAACGATAAGAAAAGGAAAAGGACTTGAGGCTTGGATGATGGGGAATTTAATGTATATAACAAAGGAAAAAACTCCTATAGACGCTTTCGATGTATGGTTACAGCTAAATGATAAGAATATTCATTCGGAATTGGTAAAACAAGATGTGCTGTATTTAACAGGAAGAAATGACCATTTCGTTCCATTCAAGATGCATGATTTGCAATTAAAAGCATTAACTAATGCACGATCTGTTACCGATGTAGTTTTTACCAAGGAAAACCATGCACAAAATCATTGCCAGATAGGAAATATCGGACTTGCATTAAATACGATGATAAAATGGATTGAAGAAAAAAATGGCAACTGAATTGAAACAAATAAAAAGGCGGTAACAAAAGCTATACCCAATAAGGGTTTCAGTGCGAAATTGAAAGAAAACACAAGTAATGCAAAATATAATAAATTTATACGGAAGTGCTATAAATCCCCTTACTGGGCATAGCAAAACCGCTAGCCACAAGTAAGAATTAATGATAAAAACTATGAAAAAAAGATGGGAAGAATTATTAAATCCTAAGACTTTTCGTGATTGACTGTAAATGGTAATTACAACTGCACAGTTTTTCGTAATCAGTAGTGTGCGGAAAACCATAAGGGACAGGAGTATCTGTTAATGTTTCTCTGAGTGAAACAACAACTTACTTTGTACGGGCTGAGGGCAGTGCAAATAATACAACATGTGTTAGTCAAACTATTAATGTTACACCGGCTTCGTTCAATCCAATTCCGGGATCACTCGATTTCACTTATGAGGGTACAGCCGGGACGCCCAGGATAGTTATCACAAATTATAACGCATGCGACCCATGGGAGGTTTCGGAAAATATAGATTGGATAACACTGGTTAAAGAAGAAAATGGTTTCAGAGTAACTTGTGAAACCAATAATACTTTCGATACCAGAAGCGGTAATATCAATCTCTCAGGTGGTGGGGAAAGTGTTTATATCCCGGTTTCCCAGCAAGGGCTTGTTCCCCTTGAAGTTGTATTGTCTTATACACCTGGTATTGTTTATGGCAACGAAGAGATCACTGTAACGGCAAATGTTACCGGTGGTGTTGGTCCGTATACATACCGGTGGGAAAGAAGGAACGAAGGGGTAAGCACGTGGACATACATTTCAACAGAGACAACAAGTAACCGGACAGCTTCAATAGCCCAGCTTATCAGAAATTCAGATGTTTATTTTCGTTGCCTGGTTACTTCGGAATCCCAGAACACCACGGAAACAACTCTTGTGAGATTGATTGAAGATCCGGATTAAGAGTCTGAAGAATTCACCGGGTGACTCCAGGTCGCCCGGTGAATAAGTTTTAATCCTTTTTTTATTGGATGCAAGTCTTAAAGTACATTGTTTATAATGGTGAGCCGGTTATTCTTCCTTTTTCTTTAATTGATATACTAAACTCAGAGCAATTGCATTTGAATTAAAACCTGCATTTATGGAATACATATCATTAAATCCATCATTATCAATCATAAATGATGTTGACAAAGAAGGAATAGTTTCAATATTCACATAAAATTTATCGGAAACGTTATATTGAAAACCCAAAACATAACCGATTCCTGGTCTAATCCTTAGATTGAATATGTCATCATTAGTAGATAATGCCAAGGATAAAGTTGGTTCTAAACCGTGAATGAATTGCAAATTCCCGGCAATGCTTCGTCTTTTTTCTACTCCTATTGCAAAACCTAAAGAAAGATTAAAGCTTTGATTGTTTGTAGCATTTTGAAATTCCAAATTCGCAAATCCAAGTCTATATCTTGTTAATTTATTTTCTTCTCTTCCGTTTTTGTATATAAAGTCGAAATCTTGAAATCCAGTAAGTCTTATACCTAATTCACGATTTTCTGCTTGTCCAAATAAATTTTGACTCACCAATGTCAAAATCGTTATTGTGAGTAGTGTTAAAGTCTGTTTTATTTTGTTCATAATTCTAATTTTCATTTTTTTAATTGTCCTAAAAATTGTATCGTCCGCCTATGCCTCCCTAAAATCAAAAGAGGAACGGATCGTCCACCACTTCTATAAACAAGGTAAGATCAAGGAATAATAAAAGGTGTTTATTTTTATGTTGGTTATTTCTTTTTATCTTTTCCCTGTCCGCCTGTTTTTACCTTAACCGAGCCACTTTTTACCTTTTCCTTTCCGCCTTTTGTTTTTACCTTGTACTTCACTTTGTGGTCAGCGTTGTGTTTCTGTGGTGAGTCTGTGTCCAGTTCCAATTCCACTTTGATTGCTCCTTTCAGGTCAACCCC
>JAUVHQ010000040.1 GCA_030593185.1 Bacteroidota bacterium | reverse complement strand
CCACCATCCGGGATCTTTATAGTTGGAAATGATGTTTCCCTGGCAGAAATTGAAATAACTTTCATTCCAACACCTTTTACAAGGCATTCTTTAATTTTTTCTTCCTCACTTTCGAAAGGTTCAACTAAAATTACAACTTCGTTTTTATCCATAATCTCTTCAATTCCATGAAGCAAATATGTTCCTTCAAGAAAATCTGATCTTTTCCTGGTAATTTCATTGGTTTTTAGTGTAAGTTCTTCAACAACACCTGTATTTCGACCGGCAAAATATATAATGTCTGCATTTTTTAATTGTTCAATCATTCTGGATTCGATATTTTGCTTCATGGCTTTATCAACCTGTTCTGATAGTTCATTTAACCCCTCCATTTTTTCATCAGTAAGATGATGTATAAGGCTGTCGTAAAACAAAGCCTGTTCAACAACCGATTTTGTGGCAGCAACAGCTTTTTCCTTCCCGCAATTTAATACATGTGTATCCCTGCACATACTTTCGAGTGGTGTATCGTTATTTGCTGTTAGTCCAAACAGGGCATTATGCCCATTGTTTTTGAGTTTTTCGAACAACCTGACTATCTCTTTTGTCTTACCGGAATTAGAAGCCCCGAATACAGCATAATTAGTTAAATTATATTCAAGTGCCTGTGTTGCTCCCTCTGTTGAAACCGGTAACAGGTTTCCTTTTTTCAATGCCTCATAAATAGCTCTTTTTGCAGGGAATATTCTGCTGCTTCCCTCGCCGGTAAGAAACAGTCTTCCTTTTTCACGAATCGGGGGAATAAACCTTCCTGATACTGATGGATCAAAGTTTTTTATAACCTCTGTAATTTCAAGCATCTCTTCAACAAGAGCATATTTTGAATACTTCTTATTATTCTGTTCCATATTATGTTTAGATTTATTGGGGTTAACTTTGTTGATTTATAATAAATTATATCATTCTAATAAACATTTTAGTATTAAAGGCTAAGGCTAAGGTTAAGATGTTATTAGCACATATTAAATTTGCAGCTTTCATTTTGAATTTTTATTGCATATATACATATATTCTCTTAAAATTCTAAACCCTTTTATTTTCCTTAGCCTCAGCCTTAGCTTTTGCCTTTGTGAATTATCAAAATTAGTATAAAATATCAATCAAATCTCGCCTTTTTACCGTTATTTATAATAAATTCTTTTATGTCATCCTGTATTTGTGGTTCCTTTTGAAATCCCCCGCCAAGATGTTGCCAAAAAATTTCTGCATAGTCAATTCCTACCATCTTACCGTAATCCACGTTTGCCTTTTTCATCAGGCCAAAAAAATCATTTATTTTATGCATATGCTTCATAAGTTCCATTTGAGATTTATGATAAGTAAGCATTTCCATTTTAGTGTCAATAACAGATGTTATATCCACAAAAAAATGAGGGGGGTGTATCTCAGAGCCCAATGGATCTGATAATGTTAAAGGAGCGGTATGATATAACAAAGGTGTTACTTCAAGCGGGGCTTCCTTACAAGGGACATTAGGCAATGACGATATCATTGCTGCTGTTTCAACAATGTTGCAGGTGGTTCTATGGTCACTATGATAATCAATTGGCAGATGAGTAAATACAATTCCCGCCTTCACCTTTCTCATCAATTCAAGGGACTCAATTCTTAATTCTTCAGTATCAAACAGGAAGCCATCTCTGCCATTAAAGCAATAATAGTCAGCATCAAGAACATCAGCCGCTTTACGGGCTTCCGTTTTTCTTGTTTCAATAGTTTTTTGCTCCGTCGAATTTATCCCCCCCATTCCTCCGGCAGTCATAGTAGCAATAATAATCTTATATCCTTTGTCCTTTAAAAGTTTCAGGGTTCCTGAAGCAAAGGCTTCCGTGTCATCCGGATGTGCATGAAAAGCCAGCACAACTTTATTAAATTTTCGTTTCATGTGTTTATAATTTAATTTTCAACGGTCACATAGCCAGTCCCGACATTGTCGGGATAGCTCACCCCGATTTTTTTCGGGGCTCGTTTCATTCTATCCTTGTTTTATTGTTTTATTTTCCAGTTCAACAAACTCAGGCAGTTTTCCAATTAACGGTTTAATATACTCAATGAATTTTTTATTGACGAAATTGCCTTTTTTATTAAAATATTCCTGAGGCATTGGCTTTGCTTTAATAGCTACATCACTGAGTAATACTTTGGTATATTTAATTTTATATGGATTATCTGATTTTCTTTCCAGGGCAATCATATATCCCGACCGGCATTTTTCAGCCAGTTTAACTGCTTCAATACCACAAATAAAGGCTTCTCTACGGTCAAGACTCACAGTTCTGTCAGCATCACACATAATAAGCGATTCGGTAATTTGAAATTCTCCCCTGTATCCATATTCATCTGCTATCATTTTATGAAGGTTCATCCCAACGCTTGATCCACCCATTGCTCCAAATTCAACATTGCTAAATTTGTCCTGCGTCTTTGATGCGCTTACCGGGGTACCATTTTCAAATTTCAATCCTTCTCCGCAAACAACTGAAACCCAACCATATTTATCAATGCATAACCCTGCATCTTTCAGGAATTCTTTTTTATTGAAATAAAATTCGGGGGTATATATTAAATGCGGCGCATCTTCTTCTTTTCGTTTTGCCAATGCTGTTGCCGCAGCAAGCCATCCCGCATCTCTTCCGATTGTCTGATAAATTACAAATTTATCCACCTTTTGCATATCGCGTGCAAGAATTCCTGCCTGCATAACATTAAGAATATTTGTTCGTGCAGCAGAGGGAAAACCCGGTGTATGGTCTGTGCCATATAGATCGTTATCAACAGTTTTGGGTATTCCTGTTCCAACAATTTCATAACCATTATCATTACAGTATGATTCAATTCTATTGATAGTGTCCATTGTATCATTCCCGCCAATCATAAAAAAGTACCTGATATTATATTTTTTAAGCACTTTCATTATTTTAGGGAAATCCTGCTGTTGTAATTTATGTCTTGATGAACCAAGAGCAGAAGAGGGAGTAGTTCTTAGCCCTGAGATAATTTTATCAGTTTGATTTCCAAGATCAATAATTTTCTCCTGCATAAAACCCTCAATTCCGAATTTCATGCCATATATATCCGCTATTTTTTCCGATTTCCGGGTTTTTTCTATCACACCTGCAAGACTGGCATTTATAACAGCTGTGGGTCCGCCCGATTGTCCAATAATAGCATTGCCTTTCATGTTAAATTATATTTTAGTCAAATATTCATTAGTTACAAATTTTTATTTCTACTACTAACTTTTAAAAATAATTTATTTTGTGGAGAAAAAAAAACATCAACAAAATTCTATTTCTCCAAAAAAAGCAGGCTGGTGAAAATCAGGGTTGTTAGTTTTAACCCTGTTCCATGTTAAATAATGCATTTCGGAAAGTTTATCACCGCATTTATAAAAATTCGCTCTGAATTTTTTCCCTTTCAATTCTGACAATTTATGTTTAGTGAAAGATTCTAAAGGAATGGCAATTGTCAGTTCCCAGTAAAACTTCCCTGATCTTTCTTCAAATGGCTGATTTCCGAGGGTGGAAATCCTTCGGATTCCTTCAATCACTCCCGGATCTAAAACTTTGCTGTTTTTACGCGATCTACCCTTCCCAAGTAAACATGTACCAATACAATTAAATTCAAAATTGTAATAAACACCATCGTTTGAAGGAGAAACAAAAAACTCAACACAACTGTCTTCACACACCATCTGATTTGATTTATCATGTTTTGCCCGTATGTAATTTTCGGTTACATAGTACTTCAGATACAATTCTTTCTCTCCATAAGCAATATTAAATCTTACATCCGGTTGATATGAAAAATTCTTCCAGGGCAACTGGTTAATTTCATAACCCTGTCCCAGTTTATCCAATAGTTTTGATATTTTTTCCAGGGCCGGTTTTTCATCGTCAATATCCAATCGCTTAACTTTTAAGCTTTTCATACATGTGTTTTCTATTTATTCAATATTTCATTCCATGCCAGTGCGCTTGCTCCCATTACCGCACCTTTACTTTCGGGTATTTCTGAGGGTAATAATTTCACTGTTTCTTTAAACATAATTTGTAATATTTCTTCCATATACTTCCTGGTGGGTTTGAAAATCAGGTCCCCTGCATTTGCCAGACCTCCAAAAAGAAAAACAGCTTCCGGACTTGAAAAAGCCACTGCATTCGCAATTGACAGGGCAAGTATTCTTGCAGTATCATCAAAAGCTTCAAGTGCAATT
This sequence comes from Bacteroidota bacterium, assembly GCA_030593185.1. Classification (GTDB taxonomy): domain Bacteria; phylum Bacteroidota; class Bacteroidia; order Bacteroidales; family VadinHA17; genus JADFUQ01. Next base: position 7,694 of record JAUVHQ010000040.1, on the reverse strand, counting down.
TTATCACCTTCTTTTGCAGCTTCAGCAATTTGTTTTGAATCCAGCTCTTCGCAACATATTTTTCGCAGTTTGCTTTCATCTCTTCTTTTACCAAGAAGTTCATGCATTGTCCTTACTAATCCGGTTGCTGACGCATAATTTTCCAAACAACCTTGCCGTCCACAACCACAATCTCTTCCTCCGGGTTTCATAATAATATGTCCTATTTCCCCTGCAAATCCTGTATGTCCGTACAGAATTTCTCCATTAATCACAATTCCGCTTCCAAGGCCTGTTCCAAGAGTATATTCTATAAAATGCTTCATGCCCCGGGCACCGCCAAAGATCATCTCACCCATAGCTGCCGCGTTTGCATCATTGGTTAGCACAACCGGAACGTCAAAATATTTTTTAAACATATCAGCCAGGGGTATAATCCCTTCCCAGACAAGATTTGGCGGATGTTCTATTGTTCCATTATAGTAATTCGCATTTGGTGCTCCAATCCCAACTCCCATGATTTTCACTTCTTCACTTAAAGATTCTTTCAGCTTTTGCATGGTAGAATAGCATGCCTCAACAAAATCTTCAACAACTGGATATTTTCTGGTTGATACTATGTCTTCAGCAAGTATTTGTCCTTCTCTGTCTACAATTCCAATAACACTATTGGTTCCACCAATATCGAGTCCGTATGTTACTTCTTTCATGTTTACAATAATTTAATTTTATATTAATGATTTGTAAATATTTAGTGCCTTAAGTTTGGAATGACTAAAATGACTAAAGTTTTAAAAATAATAATGCCTAAAATTCAAAAGGCATAGAATGCTAAAATGCCCGGAATGCTAAAATATCTACAATGTCTAAAGTTATAACTTCTTCTCAACTTTAGGCACTCTTAACTTTTTATGCTGAGCATAGTTGAAGCATAGTTCACTTTAAGTACTGATTAGTTACAATGATTTAACTTTTAAATTTTTCAATGCTACGAAAAAGATATATCCTATCCCGGCAAGCGGCACAAAAAAGCCAATGGTCATACTCGACATATCAGCAACAAGTCCCATAACAGGCGGCAATATCGCTCCTCCCACAATTGCAGAAATCATTAGCCCTGAAAGCTCATTTGTTCTCTCCGGTATATGATCAACTGTAATTGAAAAAATCAACGGGAAAATATTTGCAAAGCCCAGTCCTATAACAAGAATACTGATCACAGCCAATGATTCAACACCTGTAAACATGCCTGAAATTCCCAAAACAGAAACCAGAACAGTTATCATAAGAAATTTTCGTGCAGACATCCAGTTCAGAATAACTGCCCCAAAGAATCTGCCTGTCATTAAAGCCAGAAAAAACAACCCTGTGCCTGCAACCCCCAAACTTTCAATATCAATACCAAATTTTGATTCCAGGTAAAGCGGTATCCCGGAACTCATACTCTGCTCTGCCCCAACATAAATAAATATTCCCAGCACCATCAATGCAACATAACTATTTCCTAATAGTTGAAATGATGATTTGAATGTTGCTGGTATTGTGTTTTCTACTTCTTTTTCTTTAATATTTGTAAACCATAATATTGCCAGTGTTATTAATAGTGCAATGGAGTAAATAGGAAAAATCAATTCCCATCCTGCATTAAACCAGCGAGCTGCAATAACGGGAATTACCGGTCCTGAAAGAGATCCAATTGCTTTTACAAATTGCCCCAGTGAAAGGTTTCGTGAATATTTCCCATCGGGTGATACATCTCTCATAACCGGATTGCCGGCGACTTGCAATATTGCTGCACCACCTCCTAATAACAGAACTGTAATAAGAAATACCGAATATTCTTTTAATCCCCCGAAAATTGGAATAACCAGTCCGATAAGAGCCACCAGTAAGCCCAACATTAATACGTGTTTCTTTCCTTTCTTGTCCTGATATATTCCCATGGGTATTGACAGGACAAAAAACATAACAAACCCTACAAATTGAATAAGAGTTGCAATAAAATTTGTGAGTTGAAAATGTTCTTTCGCTAAACCTACAAAGGGCCCGACTGCATCGCCAAAACCCATACATAAAAATGCAAGAAATATGGGTGCTGTTGTTAAAGTGTTTTTCTTTTCTGGCATTCTAATTCTAAAGAATGTTTGTTAAAACGATTTAGCTAATTTAATCCACAAATTTAAAATATTTTTCTCAATACACAGTAACCCTCTGTAATTGATCATAGGCATTGTTATTCGGGTTAAAAATCCGATAAAAAAAACAGCCCCGATTCGGAACCGGAGCTGCTTAAATTATTTTCTAGTGCCCGAATATCTCTTCGAGTTTTATTTCTCTGATCGTACCCAGTTCTTTCAGCACGTTCATATCCACCGCATCTCTGTCGCCCAGTACCAGGAAGGTGTAATTTTTCCCTGCTATATGCTCCATAAAGAATTTATCCAACTCATCCAGGCTTATCGTTTTCATAGCTTCATATACATCTTTTCTTGTATCATAATTCACACCACGATCGAGATTTCTAATATATGTAGAATATATATTTGTCTTGGTAATCCGTTCCGATTCTATCTTTTTCATGATTGACTCTTTTGCCAGGTCAAATTGTTTCCCGGCTTTGGGCATATCATTCATCAGGTCTAGCAGTGCATGTGTTGCCATTTGTAGCTTATCTGCCTGAGTTCCCACAAATCCGTAAGTAAAATGAGACCGTTCCCGTTTAGCGGGAATATTGAAACTGGCAAACGCCGAATAAGCCAGTGCTCTTGATTCCCTGATCTCCTGAAACACTATAGATGACAATCCTCCACCAAAATATTCATTAAATAATATTGCCTCTGGCAATAACGACATGTTCAGTTTTTCATCCTTAGACATCATAATTATGTTTACCTGAACCATATCATAATCTACAAAATAGACTTTGTTTTCATTGGTTTCCAGTTCAACAAACTTCACAGGGTCAGGGTAAGTTTTTAGTTCTTCAGGAACTTTATGATGCTTTTCAATAACCCGCATAACTTTTGTTAACGGCATGCTTCCATAATAAAAAACTTTGTGTTTATATGAATACAGGTCCTTTAGCAACCCGGTCAGTTCTTCCGGATCCTGGGCTTTCAGGTTATCTTCAGAAATAAGGTGTGTATAGGGTGATTTTTCTCCGTACATACCATAATTAAACAACCCCCCCCACAGGATGGAAGATTTACTCAGCTTCCTGTCCTTTCGCTTTTTCAGAATTCCTTTAACATACTCATCGTAGGCACTCTTATCGGGCTCTACATTTGCAATAACATGCTCAAGCAATTCCAATCCGGGATCAAGGGATTCTTGCAACCCGGTAATATATACATAAGACCGATCGTTCCCTGCATAGACACCCATGCTTATACCCAGCTTGAAAAACTCTTGTTGCAGTTCAGCGGGTGTGTATTTTTCAGTCCCCAGAAAAGGAAGATAATTTACCGCAAGCGGAAGTTTCAGATCATGATTTTTCCCCATTTCCAGAATATACTGCAAAGTGAAAAGTTCATTTGTTCTATTCTCAATATATTCAATCTTTATCCCTTTATCCATGTGATTTTGTACAATCGCTTTTTCAAAATCCACAAATACCGGTTTTATCGGCTCGGGTTGATCTTTAATAAACTCTTTATAGAATTCCGATTGCTTATCGCGGTTAATGGGAATGGGGGTAATTTCAGGTTTTTCCACTTTTACCAGTTCATCGTTTGCTCCTGTCCGTTTATATACTACCACATAATTATCATTATAATGTGTTTTCGCAAAATTCACCAGATCTTCTTTGGTAATACTTTCGAGTTCATCCAGGAATTTTACTCTGTCAACGTAAGGAATATCCTTTATAAACGCATCGATATACCCCCAGCTCCGGCTGAAATTATTATCATTCCGGCGTATCCTGGTAAGTTTCATATCATTAATCACCGCCTCGATCATCCACTCTTCAAACTCGCCTTTTTTTATCTTTTCAATTTCATCAAGCAAAAGGTCTTTAACTTCCTCAAGTGTCTGTCCCTGTCTGGGTATTCCATAAAACCTGTGAATACCATAATCTCTCATGAAATTCGGACTACATCCTGCATTTATTACTTTTTGTTGCTGAACAAGGTTAAGGTCAATCAGTCCTGCTTGTCTATTGCTCAGTATCATATCTATCAGTCTTACATATCTGTAATCTTCACTGTTATCAGCATCAAAGCGGTAAGCGAACATCAGATTGGCGGCTGATGGCCCGGTAATTTCACAAACAACGGGGTCTTTAACCGGTTCTTCTTTGGGTTGGTTAATTTCAGGCAAATCGCCTGGTTCCAGTTTTCCGAAATATTTATCCAGCACCTTAATTGTCTTTTCATTATCCAGATCTCCGGATAATGCAATTGCTATATTATTTGGAACATAAAATGTTTCGGCGAATTCATAAATATTGACCATAGAAGGATTTTTAAGATGTTCGGGCAACCCTATCACATCCTTGCCATATGGATGATTCGGAAACAAGTTTTTCATCAGCATCTTATTAGCCCGGCTGTTATCATTATCCTGGTACATATTGAATTCTTCATACACGGTTTCCAGTTCGGTATGAAAGATCCGTAGAACCATATCAGCAAAACGTTCCGATTCAAGACGTGCCCATTTTTCCAATTCATTAGATGGAATATTATTGATATATACTGTAAAATCGTATGAGGTGCCTGCGTTGGTCCCTTTTGCTCCAATGCTGGAAGCCATTTTATCATATTCGTTTGTCGCTACATATTGCGCCGCTTCGTAAGATAAACTGTCAATTTTGAAGTACAGTACCTTCTTCATTTTCGCATCTTCAGTCTCTCGCCTCTTTTCAAACAAATCTGATATTTCCTGCAGGAGTATTTTCTCTTTTTCCCAGTCGGTTGTGGCAATTTCATCTGTTCCTTTGAACATCATATGTTCAAAATAGTGGGCTAACCCCGTGGTTTCGACAGGATCACATGTTGATCCGGCACGGACCCCGGTAAGGGTTTGTATCCTTGGTTCGTCCTTATTAACAGAAAGATAAACCTTTAACCCGTTTTCAAGAGTGTAAATACGGGTTTTAAGAGGATCGTTTGTAATGGTTTCATACGAATACCCATTTTCATCAATGCTTTCTTTTACTTTATATTTTTCCCCTGCACACCGGGAAAACAAAATAAAGATAAGCAGCAGAATTAAAGATTGTAGTGTTTTCATTGTATAAAATTTATAGGGTTAATTATTTAGAATTTGTCTATAAAGTCCGAAAGTTTAAATAAATATTAAAAAATCACAAATGACAAGCACTAAAATACAAATAAATCTCAATGATCTAAATCACAATATTTAAAGTCGTTTTGAATATTTGATCATTGGTATTTGGAATTTATTTGTTATTTGTTATTTGTTATTTGGTGCTTTTATTCAAAAATTGTTTGACTTTATGGACGGATACTATTTAGTTTCCAAATCCCATTTGATTTCCAAATCCCAGTTAGCTCTGACATTCAATTCTTTTTCGTAAAAATTTACTTTTTCAGGTTGTCTTTTCTCCTCATAGTTTCCCGTATCCCATTTCCCGTTTTTATTCCTGTCATAAATTACTTTTAGTCTGTATTTTCCGGGGTGTAAAAAAGAAAATTCAACCCGGTTATTTTTCCAGCCGGTTTTTTCCTTACTTACTTCGCCTTTATTATCAAGCAATTGAATAATCAGGTTATCCGGTATTTTTTTTAAAGTTACAATGATTTTACCATAGTAATCCAGCTTACGCATTCTGAAATCCAGCAGAAGGGTATCATTACTGTAACCATATATGCCGGTAAAAGCCCCGGGTTCAAAAAACAATTGGTAGTTAGCAGCTTCCTGCCATTCTGTACTAAACCTGAACTTCCGGATTTGCAAGGAGTCTTTTTCCAGGATATATCCGTTATTGATTTTTAATGAATCCTCAAAAAGAAACAGTTTGATTTTTGAGGTATCTATCATCTTTACCGGTGTTTTTGACTCAATAACAATTTTTTGATTTAATTCAACTTGAGCGTTTTTTCTTATCGACGGAATTAATACAAGTGTTTTCTCTGTTTTGTCAGCAATCTCTCTGCTGCCTCTTTTTTTTCCGGTAGGAGCTATGTATCTTAATAAAGAGGTGTCGGTAAACGAAAAATAATTCCCTGTAGAATCTTCTTTCATGTATTCCAGCTTAAGGGTTACTAAATCAGATTCGGATACAATAGTATCTGTAATCCAAACATTTACAGTGTCTCCAATAATGAATTCCTCTTTGATAAACCATCCGTTTTTTGTATCAATATCTATTGGTGTTATCTCAAGTTTTCTCTCTTTTAATGGCATATTAAAAACCAGTTGTATATGTTCCCTGGTTTCTCGTGTCGAATTTTTCAGGTATTGAATTGAATGGTCTTCCATAAAAAGCAATAACCTGATATCCGGTTTTATTTCTTCTATGCCAATTTCTGTTGTATCGGCACCTATTGTATCAGTATCTATTGTATCAGCATCTATTGTGTCTGTATCTGTTGTATCTTTTCTTATAGTGTCCACAAAAAATTCAGGGGGGGCACTTACTAACAGGGTTGAATCCAGAAATGCAAATGCCTCTCCAGCCTGGTCAAAATAATGATTGCGATTGCCGTCTTTTATTGCAAATATCCTGAATGTATCCGTCTTAACATTATTTATCCTGAATTTACCCTCTTTGTCCGGTTTTCCAATATACAAAGGAGGGGTTGTTTGTGGAATGGTATCATCCAAAAGATCATATAATAATACCTCCACCCCTTCTTCTTCCGGCTCAAGATCAAACGCCTTGAGTACAATGCCATTTACTGATAATGAATCCAGCCGGTTTCCGGTAGAAAAAACAAACTCATAGTCTTTAATCGCATTTCCCTCATTGTTATCTACTATGGCATCATAAAAAGAAAAAGTATAGGTTGTGTTTTTCTTTAGTTCCTGCTTACCCAGCTCAATAATAATACTCTTTCCCCTGACAAATATCTCGGGTTTTTCATCAAGCGGTGGCGAAATAACCAGTTTTTGTTGCAGATTGTTAAAACGCACAAATTCATTAAGTTCTATTTCTATTTTGTCTGATCCAAAATTCTTTGAATAATTATTCGGAGTGCTCTCAATTATTTCAGGGGCCAAAATATCTTTTTTGCCTCCGACCGGAGATCCGACACGTGCACAATTTATTGTACTTAAAAGAATAATTGAGATTAATATCAGGAAAACCGGTTTGTTCACAGTAAATATAATGTTGTGGTATAAACAGCAAACTTACAAACTTTACAAATATTTTCACCAATTATATATGAGGAGATATTAATATTTTTTAGTTTTGACCGATAATTAATAATTTATCATGATACTTTTAGATATACCCTGGAATGTAAATCCTGAAATTTTTAGCATTGGCAAATTCGCTATTCGCTGGTACGGCCTCCTGTTTGCTTCCTCTTTTTTATTTGGTTACCTTATTATGGCCAGGTTTTTCAAAAAAGAAAAAATACCGGAAGAAGTTCTTGACAGGCTAACTTTATATATGGCGCTTGGTACTATAATCGGAGCCCGTTTTGGACATTGCTTGTTTTATGAACCCGGTTATTATCTCAGTAATCCTGTTGAAATACTCATGATATGGCATGGCGGACTTTCAAGTCACGGCGCTGGAA
>JAUVHQ010000133.1 GCA_030593185.1 Bacteroidota bacterium | reverse complement strand
TATCCTTTTTACCGATTTCACCCTGTACAACCTTGAGAAGAACTGGTTGGTGGAGCAAAAAGTACAGTTGAACGGGCAACCGCGTCCAACATCAATGCTTATATATTCATCAAATTGTATTTTTTCATAAGCAGGAATTGGTAAAAGATTCAGATCAGGAACTGCCTGCTGATATGAATTTGTAATTACCTTGTTCCTGGTATTCCGGTAGGTTAGTCCTGTAATATTCTGAAGTTCCGGAAAGCTCCCGTTCTTTCGTAATAAATTTTTCAGTAACAATATAATATTATAGTCTGCTTCATTACGTAATACATAATCAATAAAGGGATATCTTTCCAGTGTTTCTTTGTGAAGAATGGAAACCTGTGGACCGCCGAGCACAATAGGTATTGAGGAATTTATTGCCTTAATTTTTTCTGCAAGTACTATTACTGAGGGAAAGGAATGACACCATGTTGAGAATCCAATAATTTTTGGGTCGTTTATTAAGATATCTTCTGCACAACTTAAATAGTCCTTTTCCTCCAGGAGCAATATTGTTGGCTTATATATATCAGCTGTAAATTGGTTTTCTTTTAAACTGCTGACAAGTGTTAATAACCCAACGGGTAAAAAATCCTTCCGGTTATCAACAAAATATGGACTTGTTATAGGTGGAACAAGTAGGATATCCGGCTTTTTTTCTTTGTTTTCCAAGTCCCGTCCGGTTTAAAGTCTGTTGAATAAAGTTAAACATATGTTATTTCTATAAGCCATAAATACGGAAAGCACCTGACTTGTGTCTCTTATCAGATGTATTTTTCAAAAGAAACTTTTGTCCCTCCTTCGCCATCTTTTTCCTTTTCCACCTCAGGCGGGCTAGGTGGGTCAAGTAATATTTTATACTCGGCTATTTGATCATCAGCATCCTTTGTGAGTTCTTTAAAGGAATCATTAATTGTTTTTAGTAGCTCTTCTTTGTTGGCCATGACTCATCTGTTTTTAATTAATACTGTGAAAATTATGGAAACAAATAAAATTACAATTAAAACATGTGAATGACTAGTTTTTTCAAATTATTTTGACGAATCTTCACATCAGTAAAAAACTTTTTCCCATTATCATTCATTCAAAGAAACCGGACGCTCAAGCGCCCGGTTTCCGGTATCCTATGAAAAAACTTACAAGAATAGGTACAATTCTAAATTACCCTCCCTATTCAGCAATAAATATACAACATACAGTGAACAAAAATCTAACACATATGTCCCACATATTGACACATATGCTACATAAGTATGCATTTTAGGGTCATTCGGGAAGAGAGAAGAAGTTGAAGAGTCGAAAAGTGGACTAGAGGGGATAAAGGGAATAGTGGAATATTGGAAGAAGGAAGAGGGGAATAATGGAATGATGGAATTGTGGAAGAATGGGAATAGAGGGAAAAGATGGAATTGTGATGCAGTGTTGTGATATTGCAGTGAAGCATTGTTACGGGTTATGAGTTTCTGGTTCAAAAAGAAAGGCTGCCTCTTCTTGTAGAATTGAAAGAGGCAGCCTTCATAAATGTCTTTCCGTTAAAAGGAGCTAAGGAAAGAGGACATTTAATTTTATTGTCCAACACCGCACTAATACAGGATCAACTTTCCCGTAATTCATAATTGAACATCAACGCACATTAGTTCACTTCATTATCACTCATTACACAAAATACTGTTTTTATTATTTGTTACAGAACAAATATATATCACATGACAAGAATAAACCAAACACATATATCCCAAAGATTAACACATATGTCACATATGACCAGAGATCTGATATGAGGAGCTTATGGTTGTTAGCCTGTAGTTACCGGCTGGTTAACAATCTGTCAGAGGTTTTGGATTACGGATTCTATATTGTCTATGCCTGAATAGCATTGACTTTATAACAAGTGATATCTATTGAAGAAGAAGTTATAAGTGAACTAAAGTTGAAAAGAGAAGAAGTTATAACTTTAGGCACTTTTAATTTTAGTTCACTTTAATTACTAATTAGTCACAACCAGATTATTCAGTAAGTTTGTTGGCAAATTTCCATGGAATACCACCAATCCATCCTGCAACTAATATCAAACCATACCAGAGAAGGTCTATTGTATCGAAAAAGTCATCAAAAATCAATGCTTGTAATAATCCTATAATAATAACTCCTATTGCAATAATAAATCCTGCAGGAATTTTTGCAGGGAGGGATCTCCGTTTAACCCATAAAGCAGCCAGAAAAGTAAAAATAACTTCTATAGGAAGGGTATAACCGGAACCGAATCTTTCAGCAAACCGGCCTATAAGTTCCTGATCAGGGGCTCCTCTTGCTTCAAAAGCTAAATAAAAAGCATAGCCGGTAACAATAAGAAAAACAAGGAATATGCTTATAATAACAACAAGTAACGAAGCGATAATAATCCTGCCAACAGGATATTTTGATAGTTTTTTTTCCATAATGAATTATAATATATAAATGTAAAAATTATTAAAATTCAGAAAACAAGTTCTAAAAAAAATTCTGCTGATCAAATTTATTTTAAGAAACTTTATAAAAGTTTAAAGATATCGACATTGTAATTGAAGCTAATTGAACAAAAGATATCCGATGGAAAATTTCCGAAGTTGGAAAACAATATTTAGCTTCGTACAATCAGATAAATCATCAATTTAATGCACTTTTTCAATTAACAAGTCAGCAAATTCAATTTACGCGTTATTTGCCGGCAATCTATTATGGATAATAAAATCGAAACTGATCATGAAACGAACATAATTTTTTTTAATCAAAAAATACCCTTATGGAAATGATTAAAATAAATTCATGTGAGTTCCTGAAACCTGCTTGCAGCTTCATGAATACCTTATTGATTTTATATTTGTGAATAATGTATTACAAATTTTTTGTAACATTCAAAAACAAAAAATTATAAACAGATGAAATATTTTAGAACAATTATTTTTCTTTTACCGGTCATATTTTGTGGTTGCTCCACACCTGAAAACTATGATGTTATAATCAGAAATGGTCAAATAATTGACGGTACAGGTTTACCCTCATTTATTGGAGATATTGGGATCAATGCTGATACGATTTCCAAAATCGGAATTATAAAAAATGCAAGTAGTTTATCTGAAATAGATGCAAAAGGATTGGTTGTGGCTCCGGGATTTATCAATATGCTAAGCTGGGCAACCGAGTCACTGATAGAAGACGGAAGATCTCAAAGTGATATCAGGCAAGGAGTTACCCTGGAAGTAATGGGTGAAGGAGAATCAATGGGCCCATTGAATGATTGGCTCAAAAAAGAGATGAAGGAAGAACAGCAGGATATTAAATTTGATATTGAATGGACAACTCTTGGTGAATACCTGGAATTTTTGGAAAGAAAAGGTGTTTCAACTAATATCACCTCCTTTATTGGGAACGCATCATTGAGGCTTAATGTAATGGGATATGAAAACCGGCCACCTACCAAAAAGGAAATGGAAGAAATGAAGGATCTGACAAGGCAGGCAATGGAGGAAGGGGCAGTAGGTTTATCCACAGCGCTGGTATATGTACCAAGCGGACATGCAAATACTGAAGAAATAATTGAGCTTGTAAAAGTTGTAGCTGAATATGACGGGATGTATATTTCACACATACGGGATGAAGAAAGTGGTCTGTTGAATGCTATGGATGAATTTATTGCAATATCTAAGGAAGCAGATATAAGATCTGAAATCTATCATTTTAAAGCTTCCGGCAATGAAAACTGGCACCTAATGGATCAGGCAATAAAACTAATTGAAAATGCAAGAAATGAAGGACTGGAAATCACCACTAATATATATATGTATAATGCCAGTTCAACAGGATTGAACTTTTCCTTGCCGGGATGGGCGAAAGAAGGAGGTCATGATGTTACAATGGAAATGATAGCCAAACCTGAGTTAAAGGCTAAAATGATAAAAGAGATAACCTTCCACGTTCCACCGGAAAAGATACTGTTAGTTGGATTTAAAAATGAAAAACTCCGGCACCTGATTGGAAAAACTCTTGCTGAGGTAGCAACAGAACGTGGAAAATCATCTAGAGAAACAGTTGTTAACCTGATATATGAGGACGACAGCAGGATACAGGCAGTATATTTTTCTATGTCAGAAGAAAATATTAAAAAGAAAATAGCACTTCAGTATATGTCATTCTGTTCGGATGCAGGTTCTTATGCCACTGAAGGAGTATTTCTAAAACAAAGCACTCATCCAAGGGCATATGGCTCATTTGCCAGATTGTTAGGGAAGTATGTCCGTGAAGAGAAAATAATTACACTTGAAGAAGCTATAAGAAAATTAACATCACAACCCGCTCAGAACCTGAAGATCAAAAAAAGAGGCATGTTGAAAGAAGGATATTTTGCTGATGTGGTAATATTTGATCCGGATAAAATATCGGATAATGCAACTTTTAAACAACCGCATCAATACGCTACCGGAATGATACATGTCCTGGTAAACGGCAAACAAGTATTAAAAGATGGAGAACATACCGGTGCTTTGCCGGGCCGGGTTGTCAGAGGTCCGGGATGGAAAACAGGGAACTAATCAGTCAGCAGTCGGCAGTCAACAGTCGGCAGTTGGCAGTCCCGGAAAAACAGAAACAATTTAAATAAGTATGTCAGACGAAAAAAAAACATCTGTAATTGATCTTATTGAGAAACAGATTCAACAATTTGTTAATGAACACAGACCACCCGTTGAAATCAGAGATAAATTGGATTTAGGATATTCATATATTAATAAAATAGTGGAAATATTTGAAATAAGATCAAGATGGGATAATGAAAAAATTAAAATAAAATCTCCGGTAGCTAAAATAAAATACGTGAAATCAAGGGGTATCTGGATTGTTTATTGGATGAGAGCAAGCGGAAAATGGGAAAGGTACGAACCTAATCCTGAAATAAATAATATCTCGGAATTTTTTGAGATCCTGAACAAAGATAAGTATGGTTGTTTTTGGGGTTAATAAAACATTAATTGCCGGACAAAACAAAATCATATCTCCCCGACCCTGTTAAAAAGGTAATAAATTCCTTATCAACAGAGGCATTGGTTACACCGGCAACACCTTCAATAAAAGATCTGTTCTCCCATACAGGGTTGCCATTTTCCGTAACATAAATATTCTCAAAATCTAATAACGGGATACTTATTGAGGCATCACTGTTTGCCGGGATCACTACTCTTAACCGGAATAAACCAGGTTGGTTCTGCCAGCTCGATTCAACATTACCTTTAATAGTTTTCAGGTAAGCCTCAACAGAGGATAATCCATCAGGAACAAAAGGTTGAATATGAATATGTTTATACCCGGATGTTGTTCCCCTATCCATGGGAGACCGGATACCAGCCAGGTATTTATAAAAAAACTCGGAAACTGAACCAAACATCTGATGATTATGAGAATTTTTTCCGGACCATTTTTCCCACAAGGTTGTAGCTCCATTTGCTAACCAGTATCCATAACCCGGGTATGTGGTCTGGGTTGCCACAGTATATGCCAGGTCACAACGACCGGCATCTGCCAATACCTGCCACAGATATTTGGTTCCGATAATACCGGTATTCAAATGTCCGTCATGTGTAATATTGATATCATTAATTAAATTTTGCATCACCTCTTCACGATGCCCTTCGGGTACTATATCACCTGCCAAAGCCAGCAGCTGGTAAGTTTGATATAATGTATCAGCACCGTAAAGATTTGTCTCCGGATTAAAAAATTTCTTATTTAATTCACTTTTAACAGTATCTGCAAGTGCCGAATATTTTAGTGCATCATCATTGTGTCCGAGCACTACCGCAATTTTAGCCATTACAGATGTATTGAGGTAATAATAATAAGTATTAACCATCGGATGATTTGGTCCGTCAGATTGTCCCGGAGCACACCATTCCCCCAAAGAGTCCCAATATCCTCCAAAGTCATTAATTATATAAGGCTCACCGGGATTGGCATCAGTTTTTGCCAAATTGCATAGATAATTGAGGTATTGTTTCATTGTCAAATAATGATCCTTCATAATTCTTATATCATCATAATACTGGTACATCCACCAGGGAAGCAATACATAGGCACTTCCC
>JAUVHQ010000066.1 GCA_030593185.1 Bacteroidota bacterium | reverse complement strand
CCTTAGCCTTTTTGAATATCCGAAATTAGTATTAAATATCACTTAAATATTGCTTTTTTAATTAATTTGCGAAGCTATGTTCTTTTTATTCAAAATAATTTTTTCCAATGTCTGATATTCTGAAAACCAACATACAATATTTAAGCGGGGTTGGACCAAAAAGAGCTGATTTATTAAGAAAGGAGCTTCAAATCAAATGTTTTGAAGACCTTTTGTATTATTTTCCATACAAATATGTTGACAGGACAAAGTTCTACACTATCAGAGAAATAAACAGCACTCTTCCATACATTCAGATCAAAGGGCGTATAACCGGCTTTAAAACTGTAGGTTATCGAAGAAACAAAAGACTTGTTGCAGATTTTACTGATGATACAGGAACTATTGAACTTGTATGGTTCCGGGGTATTCAATGGATAAAAGAGAGTATTAAGACCGGAAAAGAATATGTAGTTTTTGGTAAACCTGGAATTTTCAATAATAGAATAAATGTAATTCACCCTGAAGTTGAAGCACAGGAAACACTGAAGAGTAAGATCAATGCCCCATTACAATCCTTTTACAATACAAGCGAAACACTAAAAAGAAGCTATCTCAATTCAAAAGCTATTCAGAAACTACTGAATAATCTTCTTCAGCAAATTGAAGGAAAAATCAGGGAAACAATGCCATCCTACATGATTAAGGAGCTAAAGCTTTTATCATTGAACGAGGCACTTCTCAATATTCACTTTCCGAAAAACCATACTATTCTAAAAAAAGCAGAATTCAGACTAAAATTTGAAGAACTTTTTTATATCCAGCTAAACCTGTTTAAACAGAAAAAAACAAGAAGTAAAGAATTCACAGGACATATTTTCTCAACCGTAGGTAATAATTTCAATACTTTTTATCATAAACATCTTCCATTTAAATTGACAGCAGCACAGAAAAGAGTACTGAAAGAGATCAGGCAGGATACTGGTTCCGGGAAGCATATGAACAGGCTTCTTCAGGGGGATGTCGGTTGTGGAAAAACACTTGTTGCATTAATGAGTATGCTTATAGGGCTTGATAATGGTTTCCAGTCTTGTATGATGGCTCCCACCGAAATACTTGCCAAACAGCATTTCCATACACTTACAAAAATGCTTGGGAATATGGATATTCGAATTGCACTGCTTACAGGTTCTACAAAACAATCTGAAAGAAAAGTATTGTTTAAAAATCTTAAACAGGGAACACTTAATATCCTTGTAGGTACACATGCATTAATTGAAGAAGTTGTTAAATTCCATAATCTCGGTCTCGTAGTTATTGATGAACAGCATCGTTTTGGTGTTGCACAGAGAGCAAAGCTCTGGGAAAAAAACAAACAACCTCCCCATGTTCTGGTAATGACCGCAACACCTATTCCGCGGACACTTGCAATGACACTTTATGGTGATCTCGAAATATCAGTTATTGATGAACTTCCACCGGGAAGAAAACCTGTAATAACAGCACATTATTACGACTCAAAAAGATTAAGGCTTTTCGGTTTTCTGCATAAACAAATTAAGAAAGGACAACAAATATATATTGTATATCCACTTATCCAGGAATCCGAAAAAATGGATTATAAAGATCTGGAAGATGGCTACGAAGGCATAGTAAGGGAATTTCCACCACCGGAATACGCAGTGAGTGTTGTACATGGAAGAATGAAATCCGAAGAAAAAGATATTTCCATGAGGTATTTTGTGAAGGGACAAACCCATATTATGATAGCTACAACTGTAATCGAAATTGGAGTTGATATACCTAATGCTTCCGTAATGGTTATTGAAAGTGCAGAAAGATTCGGCTTATCACAACTTCACCAATTGCGGGGCAGGGTTGGCAGAGGAGCAGACCAATCCTACTGTATACTTATGACCTCAATGAAACTTACATATGAAGCAAGAAAAAGAATTGAAATAATGGTGGAAACAAATGACGGTTTCGAAATTGCTGAAGTTGATCTGAAATTACGCGGACCGGGAGACATGGAGGGAACACAACAAAGTGGCATTGCATTCAATCTTAAAATTGCCAACCTGGGAAAAGACGGACAAATTCTTCAATATGCAAGAGACCGTGCTGAAGAGATAATAGAAAAGGATCCTGATCTTATGAAACCTGATAATTCAATCCTTGTATCACAATTGAAAAAGCTGAGGAAAGAAAATATCGACTGGAGTTCAATAAGTTAAAGTATAGAAACGCTTCGCAAAATAATTAAAAAAATGCATTTTTCTAATAAACCAGTAACACTTGTCCTGATGATCCTGTTGCAGATTCTTCTTCCGGTTATAACTTCAGCCCAAAATGAAAAATGCAATATAATTAACCGTGCATCTGCTCCCGGTGAATCTTTATCATATATTGTTTCATATAATATTTTTATTTTCTGGACTGATGTAGGAGTGGTGAATTTCACAGTATCGGAGGCAGAAAAAAACAGATACCAGCGTTTATATCTTCATGGCACAGGACTCTCCTTCCCTACCTGGAACTGGTTTTTTAAAGTACAAGACTCATACGAATCCTGGACCGATCCTGTCACCCTTAAACCTTATGAGTTTATAAGAGATGTGTATGAAGGAGGTTATAAGATAGATATACATTATAATTTTGACCGGGAACAAAATATCGCCTGGTCAACCTCAAGTAAAACAAACAAAGCGGAATGGAAGGATACTATTAATATAACCGAATGTACATACGATGTATTATCAATTCTTTATTACACCAGGAATATTGATTATTCAGTTTACAATCCGGGTGATACTATTCCGGTTACTATCCTGCTGGATAATGAGTTAACCAATATATATTTCCGGTATCTTGGCAAAGAAAATATCAGAGTTCGTGGTTTTGGAAAATTCAGATGTATTAAGTTTAGTGTCTATCTCGTCGAAGGTACTCTTTTTGAAGGAGGTGAAGATATGGAAGTATGGGTAACAGATGATGAGAACAGGATACCGTTGAAAATTAATTCACCAATACTTGTTGGTTCAGTGAAAGCCCGGATTATAAGAATGAAGGGAATAAAACATCCTTTACATTCAAAAATCACCCGCAGATAAAAAGTTTTAAACAATTAATAAGACCACTCAAAAAACATATAAAATAAACCTTAACACAAAACTTATTATAACAAATTATCATTATTCATTAAAAATTGTCAATAAACTGCAAAACCTGACAAACTACATTTTGTTTTCTTCTATTCTTTTTAACTTTACAAACTATTTTAATAGGGTAAATGGGAACAACGAAAGAAATTAAACATCCTGGAGTAATTACGAGCATTGACTCTTCCAAAATAAAGGTTAATATCACAACCTATTCAGCATGTTCATCATGCGGTGCGAAAGGTATTTGTTCCATATCCGATGTAAAGGATAAGATGGTTGAGGTTTCAAACACCGGTGATTTTTCGGTTGGCCAGGAAGTTCAGGTCATTCTGCATCAAACCCTGGGTTTTAAAGCCCTTTATCTTGGTTATGTTCAACCCTTTATCGTAGTATTAATAACTTTGATTATCACTAGTTCCCTTACCCGGAATGAGGTATTGGCAGGACTTATTTCCCTGGGTGCTCTGGCGCCCTACTATCTGGTCTTATATTTCTACAAAGAAAAAATCAGGAATAAATTCACCTTTGCAATCAAAAAACAGGAACAATGAGTAGCATATTGATAACAATATTATTTCTCAGTTCTATTGGTATTGTAGCTGCAATAATACTTTACCTGTTTGCACAAAAATTCAAGGTTCTTGAAAATCCGATAATATATGATGTTGAGGATGCACTGCCGGCTGCCAATTGTGGAGGATGCGGGTATCCGGGCTGTAGGAATTTTGCAGAGGCATGTGTAAATTCAGATTCTCTCGATGATCTATACTGCCCGGTAGGTGGACAGGAGACCATGGACATTGTGGCAAATCTCCTGGGCAAAGAAGCAAAACAAACTGATCCAAGAGTTGCCGTTATACGATGCTCAGGATCATTTAAGAACAGACCAAGAACAAACCATTACGATGGTGCTTCATCATGTGCAGTAGCATCCGCATTATATGTTGGTGACACTGATTGCCCGGTTGGATGCCTTAACATGGATGATTGTGTGGAGGTTTGTGAATTCGAAGCCATATATATGAATAGAAAAACCGGTCTGCCGGTTGTAATTGATGAAAAATGCACTGCCTGTGGTGCTTGTGTTAAAGCTTGTCCGAGAGATATTATTGAACTAAGAAAGCGAAATAAAAAAGACCGCCAAATATTTGTTTCATGTATTAATAAAGAAAAAGGTGGAATTGCTACGAAATATTGTTCTGTTGCCTGCATTGGATGTACAAAATGTTTCAAGGTTTGTGAGTTTGAGGCAATCATAATGGGCAATAATCTGGCTTTTATCGATTCAGATATGTGTGCACTATGCAGAAGATGTGTCCCTGAATGCCCAACTGATGCAATACTCGAGATCAATTTTCAACCCGTAAGAACAAAAACGGATAAAGAGAATAAAACAGCGTCTGATAAAATTTCAGAAAAAGTTAAGGCCGATATAAAAGAATGAGAATGATATTAGTTCCTTTAATGAAATGAGGATAAACCAAGCGTTAAAAACATACAAAAGAGGAGGAATTCATCCGGCGGAGTATAAACTCACGGATAAAAGCCCTGTTCAAATATTACCACTTCCTGAGCAAGTAACTATTCTACTCTCTCAACATATTGGTGTACCTGCAATACCGGTTGTCAGCAAAGGTGATACTGTTAAAGTTGGACAGTTAATTGGACATGGTAAAGGATTTGTGTCTGCCAATATTCACTCATCAGTGTCGGGGAAAGTTGTTAAAATCGATTCATTACCTGATCTTACAGGTTATAAAAAACCTGCAGTAGTTATTGAGGTGGAGGGAGATGAGTGGGAAGAAAATATAATTCAATCAACTGATCTTAAGGAAGATATCACGCTTTCGGAAGATGAGATATTAGAAAAGATCCGCGAATCAGGTATTGTAGGATTAGGAGGTGCAGCATTCCCGTCGCATGTTAAACTTATACTACCCAAGAATAAAAAGGCAGAAGCACTCATCATTAACGGAGTT
The DNA here is from genome assembly GCA_030593185.1 of Bacteroidota bacterium. Lineage (GTDB taxonomy): Bacteria > Bacteroidota > Bacteroidia > Bacteroidales > VadinHA17 > JADFUQ01. The sequence goes on along the minus strand of JAUVHQ010000066.1, from coordinate 4,274 downwards.
GAGTGTGAACCTTATTTAACTTCTGATCACAGGTTGATGCTTGAATATGGTGAAGAAATGATGGTTGGTATCCGGATCCTTATGAAAGTCCTGAATGTCAGGAAAGCTATGATCGGGATCGAAAATAACAAAGCTGATGCTATTTATCATTTAACAGATATTGCCTCAAAATTTCCGGGAATTGAAGTATATCCTTTAAAAGTAAAGTACCCCCAGGGAAGTGAAAAACAACTTATTAAAGCTCTGACAGGCAGGGAAGTCCCTTCCCTGAAATTACCTGTCGATGTAGGCGTTATTGTTCACAATGTATCAACTGCATACGCAATTTATGAAGCTGTTCAAAAAAACAAACCACTGATAAACAGGATAATAACTGTTTCCGGTAAATCGTTGAAAAAACCATCCAATTTTGTTGTCAGGATCGGTACCCCAATCCAATTCCTCATTGAGGCAGCCGGCGGTCTTCCGGAAAATACAGGTAAGGTAATAAGCGGTGGACTTATGATGGGCAAAGCTTTCAACTCACTGGATGTACCCGTAATAAAAGGAATGTCAGGAATACTTGTTTTACCTGAAGATGAAACGAAAAGAAAAACAATTGAACCCTGCATCCGGTGTTCAAAATGTGTAACCGTTTGCCCTATGGGACTTGAGCCATATTTATTAATGCCTTTAACTCAAGATGGAAATTTTTACAGGCTTGAAAAAGAAATGGTTTTGGATTGTCTTGAATGTGGTTCATGCAGCTATATTTGCCCGGCTAACAGGCCTTTACTCGACTATATCAGACTTGGAAAAACGGACGTGAATAAGATAATAAGAGAAAGGAGATAAGATGGAAGATTGGAAAAATGCCTGCCCTGTGAAATGCGACGTTTACCCTGTGAAATTTGAGGCACGAAAATATTTCACCGGGGAAGGAGCTATTTCTACAGGGGAATAATGGAAGAATGGGAAGAATCGTACACCACATAAGTTAAATATATGTGAAAAATATAAATTGATTTCATATGAATAAATTACTAACGGTTTCTCCATCACCACATATTTATGGAAAAGATACAACTCCGAATCTTATGTACGGTGTTATCATCGCCCTTATACCTGCAATACTGGCTTCAATCCTGTATTTTGGGTGGGGTTCCGTAATCGTTATATCAGTAGCGGTAATTTCATCAGTTTTATTTGAGTTCCTGATCCAGCGATTCCTTTTGCAGAAAAAAACTACGATACAGGATGGCTCAGCAGTTATTACAGGCTTATTACTCTCCTTGTGCCTTCCTTCCAATTTCCCTGTTTCGCTTATTATCCTCGGGAGTCTGTTTGCAATTGGAGTAGGTAAGTTATCATTCGGGGGGTTGGGTAATAATCCCTTCAATCCGGCGCTCGTGGGAAGAGTCTTCCTTTTTATTTCTTTTCCCGCAAAAATGACAAGCTGGCCTGAAGCAAAAGGGTTTCAAACTCAATTTATTGATGCAAGCACTGGGGCAACTCCACTAAATATTATTAAAGAAGGCCTGGGTAAGGGAGATTCCATTTCACATCTGATGGATAAAATCCCAACTTATCAACAATTATTCTTTGGCAACATGGGTGGATCAATTGGCGAAGTTGCTGCAGTTGCGCTAATCCTTGGCCTGGCATATTTGCTGTTACGAAAGATCATAACCTGGCATATACCTGTATCAATAATCCTTACTGTCGTAATTTTCACAGGTATTCTCTGGCTTGTCAACCCGGCACAAAATGCCGATCCCTTGTTCCATATCCTGTCAGGAGGAATACTGCTGGGAGCAATTTTTATGGCAACTGATTACGTTACCTCACCCATGACAAGTAAAGGAATGATTTTATATGGGATTTGCATCGGAATATTAACAGTAGTAATCAGACGATTCGGATCCTACCCTGAAGGTGTTCAATTTGCAATACTTATTATGAACGGATTTGTTCCGCTGATAAATTACTATATCAAACCAAAGCGATTTGGAGAGGAGGTGAAAAATGGCTAAGAAAGAATCTTCGTTTGTGAATATGGTCATCACCCTGTTTGTAATAACATTAACAGCATCAATTGCCCTGGGATTCGCGTATGAGTTTACAAAAGCACCCATTGCCGTTGCAAAACATGCTGCAAAAATGAAAGCAATCAATGAGGTTCTTCCTGAATTCAATAATCTGCCAAACGAAGAAATATATAAAAAAGCCATTGATAATGATACTTTATATTTTTACCCGGCACGTGAAGATAACAAGCTGGTTGGTACAGCAATTGAAACATTTACAAACAAAGGGTTTAGTGGAAATATTAAATTGATGGTCGGGATTTTACCTGACGGTTCAATTAATGATATAGTTGTACTCGAGCATAAAGAAACACCGGGTCTGGGCGATAAAATGTCAAAGAGTAAATCTGATTTTAGTTTGCAGTTTCAAGGTATTAATCCGGAAAACTTTGATCTGAGTGTAAAAAATGATGGAGGTGATGTGGATGCAATAACAGCGTCGACAATAAGTTCCCGTGCATATTGCGATGCAGTAAATCGAGCCTATAATGCTTATCTGAAAGGAGGTAAAAAATGAACCAGTGGAAAAACTTTAACAAAGGATTCTTCAGGGAAAATGCAGTATTCGTTCTGTACCTGGGATTATGCCCTATCCTGGGTGTAACAACTTCAGTAATTAACGGAGTGGGAATGGGACTGGCAACAACATTTGTATTGCTTATGTCAAATATTGTAGTTACCCTGGTTAAAAGTTTTATTCCTGACAAGGTCAGAATCCCTTCATTCATTGTTATCATTGCATCGTTTGTTACTATTGTTGAGTTATTAATGCAGGCATATCTACCCAGTCTGTTTAATGAACTCGGTTTGTTTATCCCATTAATAGTGGTTAACTGTCTTGTTTTGGGGCGTGCAGAAGCTTTTGCTTCAAAAAACACGTTCACCTCTTCAGTTGTTGATGGCCTGGGTATGGGGCTCGGTTTTACTATGGCACTCTTTTTTCTGGGTGGAGTCAGGGAGATACTCGGTAGTGGATCATTTCTGGGTTTCAAATTTATCCCCGGCGATGGAATACTTCTTTTTATACTCGCTCCCGGAGCTTTTATTACACTGGGATACCTTATTATGCTAATGAACAAAATCAATAAAAAAACTGCTTAAAGAAACAACCACTATGAATTTCATAATAATCATTATTTCAGCAATTTTTGTCAACAATATTGTTCTGGCAAAGTTTTTGGGTATATGTCCGTTTATTGGCGTTTCAAATAAAATAGAAACTGCTATCGGCATGACCGGTGCGGTGACCTTCGTAATGGTAATAGCTACTATTGTCACTTATCTTCTGCAGCATTATATTCTTATTCCTTTCAGTATCTCATTTATGCAGACAATAACTTTTATTCTTGTAATTGCCGCTCTGGTTCAAATGGTCGAGATTATGCTTAAGAAAGTAAGTCCTGTACTTTACCAGGCTCTCGGCATTTTCCTCCCCCTGATCACAACAAACTGCGCCGTTCTGGGTGTTGCTATTCTTGCAGTCCAGAACGATTATAACCTGATTGAAAGCGTAGTTTTTTCAATTGCAAACGCCATAGGATTCGGCATGGCGCTATTAATTTTTTCCGGTATCCGGGAACAACTTGAATTAGTGGATGTTCCGGAACCGATGAGAGGTGTTCCTATTGCTTTTATTATAGCAGGACTGCTTGCCATGGCCTTTATGGGATTTACAGGAATAGTTTAGTATCGTCACCGGTCTGACCGTTTTCTTCTCCAGCTTTCGTCTATGGGACACCCAAATTTTATCCGACATAAATTGACGGAAATAAAACCGATAGCATTTATGGTCCGTAAAAATAGCACTATGCTTCAGTATGGTGTTCTGAGTATGGTACGTATTTGTATTAGAGAAAACTACACAGATCAATGATAATAATGACAATGAAAAAAATATTGCTTAATATTTAATATAAGGTGTCATTTACAATATTTCTTGTGAAGCTGGATATGAAGGTTTAGGGAATAAAGATTAGGAAGAAGCCCGTGGTAATTCCTGGCTATATACTTGTATTGGAAAAGTATTTCTCGAGGGGAAAGTTTCTTGTTTTTGATTTAATACCCCCATCCCGGCTTGACTTGTGAGATAGTTATAGCTTTCGTTGAGGCCTTCCCCCAGGGAGGAAGGAGAAAAACAGATGCGATTGCAACTTTGGTAATTATCCATTTTGAACTAGTTTTACTTATGAAAACAAAATTAATATATGG
>JAUVHQ010000243.1 GCA_030593185.1 Bacteroidota bacterium | reverse complement strand
GTTTCAAACTTCCGGTATTTCGAAACTGTCCTGAAAAAAACCCAGGCAAATATACACTGGATAAAAAACGGTCGTGATGCTATCAGCTACTGCACTGATTCTTCAAACAATATTGATTTGGTAATCATGGATATTCTTATTCCTCTAATTACCGGGATTGAGGCAACACGCGAAATAAAAAAATCACGAAAAGATTTGCCTGTTATTGCTGTTACTGCCTATGTCTCCAGGGATATTCAGGAAAAGTGTTTTTTGGCAGGGTGTGATGAATTCTTGTTTAAGCCACTGCTTCCCAAACAACTACTTGATATAATCAAACACTTTTTTGAGAAAGATCAGGTTTCTGTTTATAATTAAGCCATTTATCTATAATCATTAGTAATTGGTTTTTACTTACAGGTTTAGCCAAATAATCATTGAAACCGGTTTCCAGTAATTCTCTTTTCCTATTACCAAGAGTATGGGCTGTATGAGCAATTACAGGGATTGTTTTGTCTTTTTCCCGTATTTTCTGAAAGGCTTCAATTCCATCCATATCAGACATAGATATATCCATTAATACTAAATCAATTACTCCGCTTTCCCCGATAGAATTAATTGCTTCATATCCATCTTTTGCCCATATAATTTTTATTTTCGTGGGTTTTAATATTGCTTTCAGCAGATCAAAACTTAATGTGTCATCTTCAGCGATCAGTATTTTATTACTGCTCCAGGCATATATTATATCCTGTTTTTGTTTGCTGTTGTTTTTCTTTTTTTCTTCACTTGACAATTTCCGTCCTTCCACTGGCAAAGTAAACCAGAACATTGCCCCTTTTCCAGGTGCAGATTCTACTCCAATTTCACCTCCAAGAAGTTTTACTAATTCCTTACAGATTGCAAGACCCAATCCGGTACCTCCATGTTTTCTTGTACTGGAAACATCCACTTGTCTGAATCTGTCGAAAATTATTTTTATATCCTTCTTATCAATGCCGATCCCGGTATCTTTTATAAAAAAATAAAGTTCGTTTGTTTCTTCTTTCATTCTATACCCAAATTCAACATATCCTTCGATAGTGAATTTTATGGCATTGCATATCAGGTTGGATAGAATTTGCTTCAGTCTTAGCGGGTCCGCATTAATATATAGCTCCTGTTTTATACCTTTTGTTACCTTGAGTTCTATTTTTTTCTTCTGAATGGTTTTAAGTTCAGAAGCATATTTTGTTTTTAATTCATCCAGAAGGGAATTCAACTCGATTTTTTGTTTGTTAACATTCAGCTCACCAGTCTCAATTTTCGCTATGTCAACAATATCATTTATCAGATCAAGTAATGTTCGCGTGCTCATACCAATGGCTGACAAATAATTATTTCTCTCCTCAAAAGAAAGGGTTTCTTTTTTTAATAACTCAGAAAACCCGGCAATAGCATTCATTGGGGTTCTTACCTCATGAGACATGTTATTAAGAAAAGCTGTCTTCAATCGATCAGATTCTTCAGCTTTTTCCTTCGCTAATTTGAGTTTTTTCTCATATTGTTTCTGATTAGTTATGTCGGTGTAAATAAGATAAATGCCAAGTTGTCCTTCTTCTATTTCGATAGGAGTAGAGAGAATGGAAACAAAGACCTCTTCATTCCCTTTTTTGATCCTGACCCCATTACGGGAAATTGTTCTACCTTCTCTTACACCTAAATAATCTTTTCTTACTGTCTCTTTGTCTGATTCAGGAACAATTATGTCTGATATCTTCTTATTAATTAATTCCTTGCGAGAATAGTCAAACATTTTAACAAACTCTCTGTTTACACGAATGACTTCTCCTTCAATATTAAGCAAGGCAATTGCCACTGGGGATGATTCGAATAGTCTTTGAAAATATGCTCTTTCTTCTTCTTTACTTTTTTCAGATTCTTCCAATTTGTCAATCATCCGGTTGGCTGATTTGCCAAGTATTTGAAACTCGGTAAAATTGACTTTGGTAATGTCAATTTTTTGATGTTTTGTTGCAGCCATATTGAAAAATGACAGAAAAGAATTTATGCTATAACTGATTAAATTGGACATATACCTGGTTGCCAGATAAGCAATCAGTAATACCAAAACAAATATTCCAGCTACGATCAGTATATTTCTTCTAACAATCTTTCCAAGATCAGCTCTCTTTTGCAGGATGATATTCTCTATCTTATCCAGGTAAACTCCGGCGCCCACCATCCATTTCCATTCGGGGATCCCTTTAATAAAAGAGGTTTTTGGTACAGGAACATCTCCTGAAAGTTTTCTCCAGGAATAAGAAATGAAACCACCATCAGGGTTTTCGACCGCTTTCCGCCCTTCCTGGATTACCTTAACTCCATCCGGATCCTGCAGTTCCCATAGGTTTACATCTCCTTCAACAATATTCCCATCTGATATCAATGCATCGCCCTTGTATGTATTCACAAAAATATATCCCTCTTCTCCAAAACGAATATTGGAAATCTGATCTAATACCTTTTGTTGTAAATTTGCTTCAAAATCATCAATATATTCCCCTGTTCTTATATACCAGTTCAGGGGTTCAAATAATTTTACGAAAGAGATCTTTTCAAATGCCTGGTCATTATTTTCCCCAGGTTTCCCCCAAAAGCCGGAGACAAACCCTTCTCCTCCACTGTTAACTATCTCCAATTCATCCTGCATTACAAAATTACCTTTGATATCCTTAAAGTAATATACATATGAGCCTTCAAGATCAGGGTTAGGTGGATAGAGTATATCATAACCATCAAGGCTGCCAATAAAAAAATATCCCCGTCCTTTATTAAAACGTACAGGTCTGAGTGCTTCTATAATTAACTGCTTAATTTCTTTTTTGGGTTTCTTTCCGTTATACTTATTGTAAATATGGGAAGCCATGTCATGAGCCTCATAAACTCTCTGTTTAAGCATCTCCCTAAGCTCCCTGCGCGTTTTGTTTCTAACAAAATTGATATAATCAACCGCTTGTTCGGTTTCCCGTTTCACTAATGTTTTTTCTCTTTTCAGGTATTCTTCCCGCAAATTTTCCGATTCCTTTGAGTAATTCCTATACTCTGAAGATACCCAAAGATAACAGGCAATAATGACAACCAAAGTAACAATTGCAAGTGTTCCATAGAAGAAAACGGATGTAATTTGATGAGCTTTTCTTTTGTAGTTACTGGCTTTATTCATTTAATTTCCTTTATACTCAACAATAAATATTTTTCTTTCATCAGTGGGTTAATTACGTTATTAATAACGTTATTAATAACGTAATTCTTTATGTGTTGTATTTATTTTCACACTCACCTTTTTCTTCTTACTTCTTCATTTTACATTCTTCACAAGTGTTACGAGTTACGGGTTATCCATCTTCGTTACCACTACGGCGGACGAAACGAGTTACGAGCTCACGCCTCTTCGCCCTTTGCTCTTCTGTTTTCACTTTTCGACCCTTTGACTCTTCGACTTTTGACCTCTTCTCTTCTTCTTCCTTACTCACCTTACTCAACTACTCACCTTACTTAACTTTATTCTTCAACTCCACGGTATAGCTGGTAATATTTCCCGAATTCCTGTTCAGTTTTTTTCTTTAATTCTCCCTTCTCATACGTGTTCGTGAATCTCATGAGATCCTGAAGGATCTGTAATGATATGCTCTTTTCATACCTGGTAGCATCCTGAAATTCAGCATCCATAGAAAAATAGTATTCAAGATCTTCGGTAACCACAGATAACAAATCCTCTGCAATACTATCAGCTTTTTCCTTTGCTCCAGCCATATAATAACCTTCAACCAGTCCGGCTGTAAACAAATCATTGGGCAATTTATCGAGTGGCATAATTTCAACACAACGATCAAGAACTGCTATTGCAGAATCTCTTTTCTCATCAGAGATTAATGATTTTGCCAGGCGTGCAAAATTATTTCTCACTCTCATAACCATCAACGTCCTGCGTGTATAATAATCCACGTAAACGTCCGGCTCAGAAACTCTGCCCCACCTGAATTTATTCATCAGGTTATTATACATAACATCCGGATTTATCCGGCCATAACCAATAACACCACTTCTTTTTGTTTTTATGGGAACCAGGC
>JAUVHQ010000358.1 GCA_030593185.1 Bacteroidota bacterium | reverse complement strand
GGCTTGATTGCTGCAACAAAAGAAAGCTTTTATGTGTTTGCTTTGTATAGTGGTGGACTCAGAACAGTAAGGTTTATACATTTCTATTGATATCAAGCAGCTTTTGTTGCTACCGCAATCTTCGCCAAGCGGGTCCCAGTCTCCGGATGTCAATGCCGGTAAGAAGAAGAGAGTTGAGTAGTTGAGTAGGTGAGTAAGTTGAGTAAGGTAAGTAGTTATGAAAGTCCCTTGTCTGAAAAAAATTTGTTTTTGGAAAGAGTGATGCTGCTTTTAATTGTTTCCAGACTAAGATCCTTTTCTTTAAGTAATTTAGGCCAGTCTTGTTTTTGATCAATATCCTCAAAATAACATAAGCTTTTTATTGCATGTAAATCATTTCTTTGACTATATTTCTTTTTATAGTATGTGATAATATCGGAAAAACTGTGATGTTTAAGCAGAAAATAAATATCAATAAAATCTTTGATCCTGGTCCCATCGCTGGCAATAGCATTTACTTTCATGGCTATAATGTCATCTTGTGAAAGCATACGAATACCTTCACTTTCAACAGGTTTATTGATTATTGGATATTTATGAGAGATTATATCAACGAATATATCATCTATTATCCCTTTAAGAGTGTTTTTTGCTGATAGTTGTAATGAAAAAGCATATTGTTGTTCCAGGTATTCCAGGGTTGAATTGACATCAAAATCTTTGGTTGTAAATAGATCAATATCAATTGATTCTCTGTGACCTATCTGAAGTGTAAGGGCAGTTCCTCCGACCAGGTAGAAATCTTTAAATTTTGTATCACTTTGTAATGATCGTATTAATTTCAATGTGTTGGAGCGGATTGCTTTTTTTTGTAACATTTAAATTTGGTTCTGGGAATATTTAATAATGTGCTCGCGAATTCGAGTGTTTTATTATCGAGAAAACCGGTGTTTTGTATCTCTGTTTTTATTGTCTCAATGCCATAATATGAAAAAATATTTTTCAGCTCTTCCACAGTGCCGTAACAAAAAACCCTTTCAATTACCAGGTTTTTATTGGAATTTTTATTGAAACGTTCGAGGTCAATATCCCAAAAAAGTTCTTTACGGATATTTAATTTTTCCATACTTTAAATATAGTTAAAAATAACGGGAAAATCAAGGATGAAGAGGTTGAAAGGGAAGAATGAAGATGAAGAGTTGAAAGTTGAAAGTTTGTAAAGTTGAAAGGGAAGAATGAAGAAAAGGAGAAGAAAAGGCGAAAGGGAAGAATGAAGAGGAGGAAATGAGGTAATGTTGTAATGAGGTGATGAGAAGAAGAGAAAAAGAAAGCACCATGCTTCAGCATGGTGTTACGGGTAGTGTAAGCATTAGATATAGTGCGCTTTAGCGTACTTTTGCCAAGGCAATAAATATTATTAATCCCGGAAAGTCTTTTTGCCCCTAAATCCCCTATAAGGGACTTTGCGGAATTCAATGATATATTAAAGATTCCTATTATTCTTTGCATTTTTGTCGATTACCACAACTGCCGACTGTGGACTGCCGACTGATTATTTACAGAATTTTTAATGAGATAGGTTAAATTCATTAGTTTTGTATAAAAAACCGATATGGGTATAAAAGTACAGGATATTACGAAGATCTACGGAAAACAAAAAGCGCTTGACAGGGTTTCTTTTACTATTGAAACAGGCGAAATTGTTGGGTTTTTGGGTCCGAACGGTGCCGGGAAAACCACAATGATGAAGATTATTACCGGCTTTATTCCTCAAACCTCAGGCGAAGTGACGGTGAACGGGCTGAGTGTAATAAGTGACTCACTTAAAGTGAAAAAACAGATTGGTTATCTTCCTGAAAACAACCCTCTCTATAATGAGTTGTATGTAAGAGAATATCTGAAATATGTTGCCGGATTATATAAAACAGGCAATAATAAGGGTAAGAGAATGGAGGATATTATCGAAATGACAGGTCTTCAGAGTGAACAAAAGAAAAAAATCGGTCAGCTTTCCAAAGGATTTAAACAACGTGTAGGTCTTGCGCAAGCCCTTATTCATGATCCGGAAGTGTTAATTCTGGATGAGCCGACTTCAGGTCTTGACCCCAACCAGATAGTTGAGATCCGTAACCTGATATCCAGGGTCGGAAAACAAAAAACGGTGTTATTATCAACTCATATTATGCAAGAGGTGGACGCAATTTGCGACAGGGTTATTATTATTAAGGAAGGCAGGATTGTGGCTGATGATATTAAGGGAAATATGTTGAATTATATTAATGAAGAATATCAAACAATTTTAGTTGAATTTGACCGGGTTGTCAGTAAAAAGATAATTGAAGAGATTGAATTTGTAGTACGCGTTGTTTCGGTAAATAAAAATCAATGGCTTGTGCAGGGGAAACAGGAACATGATATCAGAAGTAAAATATTCAATTTTGCTGTTAAGAATAAATTTACCGTGCTTGTTATGCAGAAACAGGAGAAAAGTTTGGAAGAGGTGTT
>JAUVHQ010000398.1 GCA_030593185.1 Bacteroidota bacterium | reverse complement strand
TCAAAATTATCGTAACCGGTTATAATAACATTACAAAACTCCCCTGTCATCAACCCTTTAGCGGGTTTTATCAAAACCTCCTGGTCAACCTCAGGTGAATCGAATTCAGTTCGCCCTACGAAATAATTGCCTTCCTGTCTGTCAATTATTACTTTATACTTATTACCAGTTTTTTCCATATTCAGCTTGCTTGATATACTTTCCTGGATAGTCATAATTTCCTCTGCCCTTTGCATTTTGATCTCTTTAGGAATATCATCATTATAATGTTTGAAGCTGTATGTACCTTCTTCATGTGAATAAGTAAAAACACCCAGTCTGTCAAACCTTACCTCAGATATGAATTCCTTCAATTCTGCAAAATCCTTCTCATTCTCACCAGGATATCCGGTAAGCAGCGTTGTTCGCAGAGCGATTCCCGGAACCTCCTCCCTGATCCTGTTTATCAGTTCATAGGTTTCTTTGCCTGAAATACCACGTCGCATTGCCTTTAGTACCGGATCAGCAATATGCTGGAATGGGATATCAAGATAATTGCAAATATTTTCTTTGTTTTGTATTACAGGGAGAATATCTGCCGGAAAATTAGCAGGGAAAAGGTAATGTAACCTGATCCACTCAATACCAGGAACTTCAGAAAGTTGATCTATCAGATCTTTTAGTCGTTGTTCACGGTAAATATCCAGTCCATAATATGAGAGATCCTGCGATATGAGGATTAATTCCTTAACTCCCTGTTTTGCAAGGAAAACGGCTTCATTTACAAGTGATTCAATAGTCCGTGATCTATGAATACCCCTGATTAAAGGAATAGAGCAAAAAGAACATTTCCGGTCACAGCCTTCTGCTATTTTCAGGTAGGCATAATGTCCCGGGGTAACCAGGTTCCTTTCTCCAAGAAGCTCTTTCCGGTATTCAGTTCCAAGCGATTTTACGATTTGTTCAAGATTGTTTACACCAAAATATCTGTCAACCTCAGGAATTTCGTTTCTCAATTCCTCTTTGTATCTCTCTGATAAGCAGCCAATAACATATAGATTTTGAATTTCACCTTTTTCCCTTGCCCTGGCATACCGCAGAATTGTTTCTATAGACTCCTCTTTCGCATCCCGGATAAAACCGCATGTATTAATTATTACCGTCTGAGCATCGGTTGTCTCCGAATCATGTTCTACTATCAGGTTACCAGCATCAAGTTGTTTTAGAAGCACTTCAGAATCAACAATGTTCTTTGAACAGCCAAGTGTAATGACATTGATTTTGTTTATTGGTTTTGTCATCGAAAGAATGTTGCGGGTTTCGAGTTACGGGTTATGGGTGAAAACTTAATGACCATCGTATGATGATTGTATGACGATTGTATGACTATTGTAGATCTCTTAATGACCCCAGTGAAATATGCTCCTCCGTCGCATTTCACGGGGTAAACCTTTTTAAGCGAAGAGCGAATCCACAAATTCTTTCTTATTAAAAACCTGTATATCATCCAAACCTTCGCCTATACCGATATACCGCACAGGTATATTAAACTGATCGGAGATCCCAATTACAACACCACCTTTAGCAGTTCCATCAAGTTTGGTAAGTGCTATGGCATTAACTTCAGTAACTCTTATGAATTGGCGGGTTTGTTCAAAAGCATTTTGCCCTGTTGAACCGTCCAGTACAAGTAATATTTCATGCGGGGCATCAGGTATGATTTTTTGCATCACACGCCGTATTTTAGCCAGTTCATCCATGAGCACTGATCTATTATGAAGTCGTCCCGCAGTATCAATTAAAACAATATCCATATCCTTTGACAGCGCGGAACTAAG
>JAUVHQ010000191.1 GCA_030593185.1 Bacteroidota bacterium | reverse complement strand
TCAAAAGAATTTATTCCTTTGCTTATAAAAGGGAAAGGAAGAATTTATGCAAGGATCCCATTTTCCCCCCTGATTGTTGAGGGTTTTCTCAAAGAATCACCAGCTAAAAAAGCAGGATTACAGACAGGTGATGAGATATTGTACCTTAACAATGAGATTTGTGATTACTATGATGAATTTAAAAAGAAACTGGGTGAAAGCAAAGGTGAAAAAGTTTCATTGCAGATAAAACGAAATGATGAAAATTTGAATATCCCGGTGATTGTAAATAACCAGGGGATGATAGGTATAAGAAGGAATTTTGAGGAATTTTTTGAATTTAAGAAAATTGAATATGGCTTTTTTGAATCAATACCTGCAGGTATTGCAAAAGGGGTAAAAACCTTGCATGATTATTTGAAACAGTTTAGACTTATCTTTTCCAAAGATACCAAAGCCTATGAATCACTGGGAGGTTTTATCACTATTGGAAGTATCTTTCCCGGAGTATGGGATTGGCATTCTTTCTGGAATCTTACAGCATTTTTATCAATCATTCTTGCTATAATGAATATTTTACCAATACCTGCATTGGATGGTGGTCATGTAATGTTTCTTTTGTATGAAGTTGTAACAGGCAGAAAACCTGGTGACAAATTTATGGAATATGCCCAGATGACAGGTATGATCATCCTGCTTTCCTTGCTGATATTTGCTAACGGGAATGATATTATAAGACTGTTTAATAAATTAGGTGAGTAAGGAAGAAAGAAAGTCAAAAGTGAAGAAAGAAGAGGGGTATCGTGAGGCAGTGTTGTATAATTTTAAACAAAAAAACTTTGAATTAGGTTTAACAATGAAAATATTTTAAATTTGTATTACTAAAAATAAAAAGAAAGAGAACATGATATCATTAATTATTGCCGGTTTTTTAGGTCCTCCTGAGATTATTATAATAGTCATTGTTGTTATTATTCTGTTTGGTGGAAGAAAAATACCTGAACTGATGAAAGGAATAGGACAGGGAATGAAAGAATTCAAGAAAGCAACAAAGGATATTAGTACTGATGAAAAAGAGGATAAGGAAAAGGGGAAAGCTGAGTAGAAAAACTGAAAATATTCCTTTTCAAAGATAGTTGTTATACCTGCCGGAATTTTTATTGAATACCGGCAGGTTTTTTATGAATATTAATGTCGAAAAATTTTAAACAGATGAAACCCCGGAAATACTTTAAAAGCGGTTTAATAATAATTCTTGTTTTGTTTCTGTTTTCCTGTAAACACGATAATACAAGCGATGGAATTTTTTTACCTAAAATATCGGGGAAAACCGGTGAAGTATTATTGATTATCAAAAAGGAGAAATGGGAAGGTGATCTGGGGCAGGCCTTCCAGGATCTTTTAGCCCATGAACAGTATGGTCTTCCACAGCCTGAACCGATTTTCGACCTGGTAAATATATCACCCGGTAATTTTTCGAAATTTCACCAACCACATAGAAATATTATCTTTTACAAAACAGTTAAGGATATTAATAAGGCGAAAATTACAATCCGGAAAAACAAATGGGCTTATCCCCAGTTAATAATTAATATTGATGCACCTGATGATGCATCAGCAATTGAGTTACTTAAACATAACGGGCATGAAATTGTTACACGATTGAACGCAAAAGAACGTGCCCGGTTGACTGGTTATTACAAGGGATTAATGGTACCGGATATTGTAAAGAGCATTGAGAATAACCACCATTTGCATCTGACAATCCCTAAAGGATATAGTCTGGATATTGATGAAGTGGATTTTGCCTGGGTGGCTAATGAACCTCAATTACTCAGTCAGGGTATTTTTATTTATCATTATCCTTATACAGATACAAATACTTTTACGCCCGAATACCTTATTGAAAAGAGAAATTATTATTTAAGAAAATATGTTCCCGGACATCAGGAAGGTACATATATGTCAACAGAAGAAATGTTGAAACCTGAATTCAGAGAATTTAAGATCGGAAACCGGTATTTTGCTCAGCTACGTGGATTGTGGAAACTGGAGAATGGATTTATGGGAGGACCGTTTATCAGTTTGTCAACTGTTGATGAGGTGACCAACAGGGTGATAACTGTTGATGGTTTTGTATATGCTCCTGGTGATAAAAAAAGAGAATTACTGCGACAGGTTGAAACAATCCTATATACACTTAAAATCCAGGAATAATATTGAACACCGTAAAGAGTTTAAAGTTCAAAGCTTGCCACGTGAAATGAGACGAAGGAGCATATTTCACTGTGGTTGAAAGTAAAAAGTAAGCGTTGAACTTTATAAACTTTCAACTTTACAAACTTTTAACTATTCCCTTTCTTCCACGTATGCCTGGTTTCTTAACTGGGGTATAAATCCGGCTTCCCTTATTGCTGCCTGGATTCCTTCAGTATCAAATTTATGTGAAGCGCCGGCTGCGGAAACCACATTCTCTTCTATCATAATAGAACCGAAATCATTTGCGCCGGCATGCAGGCAAAGCTGACCGGTTGATTTTCCAACAGTAAGCCATGAAGCCTGAATATTATTAATGTTAAGCAAAAATATTCTGCTTAATGCAATAGTACGTATATATTCTTCGGAGGTGATACTGTTTTTTATACCGAACTTTTTGTTTAAAACTGTTCCCTGGTCCTGGAAAGGCCAGGGGATGAATGCAATAAATCCGGGACTGGTATCTGGTTTTTCTGATTGTACATCTCGCAAGACTTTTAAGTGAGTGATGCGGTCTTTCCTTGATTCGATATGTCCGAACATCATAGTTGCAGAAGTAACCAGGCTCATTTTGTGTGCCTCTCTCATTACATCGAGCCATTCCCTGGTATTTGCTTTTAACGGAGAAAGTTCTCTTCGTATATGATCACATAGAATTTCAGCTCCGGCTCCGGGCAGACTATCAAGTCCGGCACTTACCAGTTCTTCAAGCACTTTGTGGAATGGAAGTTTCTCTTTTTTAGCTATATGGACAATCTCCGGCGGTCCTAATGCGTGGAGTTTTAATTTCGGGTATAATTCTTTCAGTGTGCTAAATAACCGGGTATAAAATGCTAAACCTTGCCGGGGATGAAGCCCCCCCTGTAAAAGTAGTTGGTTGCCTCCATGATAGAAAAGTGCTTCAATCTTTTCTTTGTATTCATCAATTGTTGTAATATAGCTGTCAGGATCATTCTTTCCCCGGTAAAAGTTACAGAATTTACATTTTGAATAACAGATGTTTGTAATATTTGCATTCCGGTCAATGATCCATGTTACCTTGTTTCCCGGATTCAACTTCTGTCTTATCTGGTTGGCAATAAATATTAATTCATCGGAAGGAGCATCATTATAGAGATGTAATCCTTCTTCCGGAGTTATAAACTTAAGGCCAAGAGCTTTAGTATATATTGATTCGAAATTCATTTTTTTTATTTGCGCCGATTAATAATTAGGATCAACAAAATTAAAATAAAAATCACACATAAAATTTGGTTCATCCGGAAAATAAATGACAAACTTTTTTGAACATTCCAACATTCCAAAGAGTTCAAGGTTCAAAGTTCAAGGTTCCCTCTATTCCCTTTACTCCCTTTATTCCCTCTTTTCCATTCTTCCAACATTCCAACATTATTCGCTCCCACAATCCTTCCCACAACCTGCTCATGAGGTTTTCGCTCACAAGTTCGCTCAAACGTTCCAATTTTCCAACTACACATTATCCTAAAGAACTTAAAATTTTATTAATTTTGCTTTTAAAATAAATTTGATATATGGATTTAAAATATTCACTAGTAAAAGATATACCCAAAAAGAAATCTGTGATATATCTTATTCGTAAAGATTACAACCTCAGCCATTTCGCTTTTACCAGGCCGGAGCTTAAATATATTACGGAACAGATAAAAGATGGGGGGAAACAGATTTCCATTAATTCTTATAGTAAGTGGAGTTACATACAGGTTATTGATAAAGAAGCCGATCTCGACAAACAGAATGAAAAATGCAGAAGAGCAGGCAGCGAACATTCTTTACTGCTTAAACAGCATAAGCATAGTGAAATTGTTTTAGTAGATGCGATAGTAGAACCGGGGCTCCTTTTTGCTTTTGCTGAGGGATTAGTGTTGAGCAACTACTGTTTTCTAAGATATTTTGGCGATAAAGCAGAAAAAAAACATCCATTAAAAAGTATACTGATAGTATCAGATAAGCTGAATAAGCAAGAGATTGATGTATTAAAAACTCTAAATGAGGCAGTTTATTTTGTTCGTGATATGGTCAATGAACCTTTATCATTCATGAATGCTGTTCAATTTTCGGAAACCGTGAAACAATTAGGAATTCTTGGAGGTTTTTCAGTTGAAGTTTTTAATAAGAAGAAAATTGAATCACTGAAAATGGGCGGGTTACTTGGTGTGAACAGAGGGAGTATTGATCCACCTACATTTACTGTAATAGAGTGGATGCCTGATAATGCGGTGAATAAAAACCCATTGGTTTTGGTTGGGAAAGGAGTTGTATTTGATACAGGGGGGTTGAGTTTGAAGCCAACCCAAAACAGTATGGATTATATGAAATCGGATATGAGTGGTGCTGCTGCTGTTGCAGGAGTGATGTATGCGGTTGCACAGTCAAAAATTCCGGTAAAAGTTATTGGTTTATTACCTGCTACAGATAACCGTCCTGATGGAAATGCAGTGGCTCCGGGTGATGTTATTACTATGTATAATGGTATGTCGGTAGAGGTTTTAAATACTGATGCTGAAGGCAGGCTGATTTTGGCTGATGCAATAAGTTATGCAGGTAAATACAAACCTGAGCTGATAATTGATATTGCTACTCTGACAGGTTCGGCAGCATTGGCAATTGGGAGGTTTGGAATTGTTGGTATGGGAAATGCTGAAAGCAGATACATGAAATCTCTTGTTCATAGCGGGAACCATGTTCATGAGCGGATTGTGGAATTTCCATTTTGGGAAGAATATGATAAA
>JAUVHQ010000077.1 GCA_030593185.1 Bacteroidota bacterium | reverse complement strand
ATCCGAAAGTTTTCGGGATGTTTGACTTTATGGACCGATATTAAATAATCCAGTCTTCAGATTGCTGACTGCCGACTGAAGATTGCCGACTTAAAAATGTAAAGTATAATGAGATTAGCAATTTTAGGCATTCCAAACTTTAGGCACTGATTAGTTACAAACTTTAGTTATATTGGTTATTGGAAAAATTTACAATTTTAATGTGAAGCAAGTCCCGATATTTTTTGTATCATAGTAATTTCGAAAAATTTTATACAAATGAAAATAAGCAGAAAAAAATTCCTTGCTTTAACCGGTTTAGCAGGTTCTTCACTTGTTTTTCCTGGGAACAGCATATTAGCCGGTGAGGTTAACAGGGCAGGAAAAGGTGATGCCAAAAAAGCATCAATTACCTACAAGAAAATAAAACTCGAACTGGGTCATACATGGACTATTAGTCGTGGCAGTACTGACTATAAAGAAGATGTATTTGTTTTTTACGAAAAAGACAGGATAACAGGAATAGGAGAGGCGGCGCATATGACAGGTGCCGGGCAGAATGCTGACAGAACAATATCTGAACTTAAGAAAATTATACCCATTTATGTCGACTCTGATCCTTTTGAATTTTATGAATTGCCGGATAGAGTTAATGCTGAGATTAAATATATATCACCGGCAAAAGCAGCACTTGATATTGCACTTTTCGACTGGCTTGGCAAGAAACTTAATATTCCTGTTCACAGGTTTTTTGGTCTTGATCCGAATAAGTTCGTGAATACCTCTTTCTCAATAGGATTTGATAAGCCTGAGATATTAAAACAGAAAGTCAGGGAAGCTGATCCGTATAAAATATTGAAAGTGAAATTAACAAGCAGGAACGATCAGGAAATAATTTCAACTATTCGCCAGGTTACTGACAAACCGATACGGGTTGATATAAATGAGGGGTGGACAAATAAAGAAGAAGCTATAAGAAAAATTGAATGGCTGGCAAAACAAGGTGTGGAACTTGTTGAACAACCGATGCCTGTGGATATGATAAAGGAAACTAAATGGCTGAGAGAGAGATCGCCTGTACCAATTGTTGCCGATGAAGCAATAAATACAGCCAAAGATATACCCGCAATTGCTGAAGCATACGATGGCATCAATATTAAACTGATGAAATCAGGGGGAATACTTGAAGCTCTCCGCATTGCAATTGTTGCAAAAACTTTTAATCTTGATATAATGATTGGTTGTATGATCGAATCATCAGTGGCAATTAGTGCAGCCGTTCAACTCCAGCCACTCGCAAGATGGCTCGACCTTGATGGTCCACTGCTCTTAAGAAACGATCCATACAAGGGTGCCGAATTCCGTGATGGACACTGGATTATGCCCGAAAAACCGGGTATAGGAATTATTTTATCCTGAGCTTAACTTTGGCAATATATTTCTCAATCTTTTGGCCTTCCTGGCTTTCAGGATAATTATCTTTTATTTTCTGGTAAGTTTCCAGTGCTTTTTGAAATTTTTCCTGTGATTCATAAACCTGACCAGCCTTCATAAGATAAATTGGGTTTACAAATACATTATCTTCAGTAGTTGCAGCTTTCTCGTAGTAAGTAATAGCTTTTGACGGTTCCCCAAGTTCAAGATAAGCATCGCCAA
The DNA here is from genome assembly GCA_030593185.1 of Bacteroidota bacterium. GTDB lineage: Bacteria > Bacteroidota > Bacteroidia > Bacteroidales > VadinHA17 > JADFUQ01. The sequence goes on along the minus strand of JAUVHQ010000077.1, from coordinate 6,884 downwards.
TAGCTCCTGTTGCAATCAGTTTTATCATTTTGTCATTTGAAGTGAATTTTTCCAACTGCTCAATTGCCTGTTCAAATTCACCAAGGTGAAGAAATGAAATACCGGCATAGTAATGAGCAAGTTCAGCCGATTTAGTAATACCATAATCATCGATAATATCAAGCATTCCAAGATTATTACCATCGCCGTAAAGAGTCAGGTTGAATGAGTCCTGCTCGAAGTATCTCTCGGCCATAAACATTTGCGACTGTGCTTCTTTTTCAGTGGGTATTACAATTAAACGTTTATATCCCATAAAAGCAATAACAACCACAACTAAACCCAGAATAATAATTGTCAGGAGTTTTTGATTATCTTCAATGTATCTTTCAGTACGGCTCAATGCACTTTCAACTTCTTGTAATCTGTCGGGTGCCTGAGTCTTTTTCATTTTTACCATGATAGTGTTTTTATTACCTCTGTTAAAAAATTTCCGCAAAGTTAATTTTTTTGTGCTTTTAACAGAAATTATTAACATAAAAATGATCTGAGAGATGATAGATATGGATTTGAGGATTGGAAGCCTGGAAGACTGGAATAATGACGTGAACATTTGCGAGCATTATTTTCTTAACTTTGTTAAAGCAAATTATACAACAGTAAAATTTATTCCGTTTTTATGCATCTGCAGAATATTTCACTTATAAATTTTAAGAACTACAGCCAGGTTGAACTGGAATTCTCAGCAAGAATAAATTGTTTTGTCGGAAATAACGGGGTAGGGAAGACAAATATCCTGGATGCCATTCACTATCTGTCACTTTCTAAAAGTTTTTTTAATTCAATTGACAGTCAGAATATTAAGTACGACGAAGATTTTTTTGTTATCCAGGGTACTTTTTTCAGGGATAACATACAGGAAAATATATATTGCAGCTCGAAGAGAAACAGGAAGAAACAATTCAAAAGAAACAAGAAAGAGTATCAACGATTGGCAGACCATATAGGATTATTACCGGTTGTTATGATCTCCCCTGCCGATAGTAATCTTATTACCGGCGGAAGCGATGAAAGGCGGAAGTTTATTAATGCTGTAATTTCTCAATACGACAGGAACTATCTTAACGATCTTATTCAATATAATAAAGCGCTGGCACAGCGAAATGCGTTACTGAAAGATTTTGCCCGGTCAGGCAGGTTCGACACAGAATCACTTGAATTATGGGATGATCAACTAATACCGCTTTCACAGAAGATATATACTAAAAGAATGGATTTTATTGATAAACTCGTACCTGTTTTTCAAAGGTATTATGATTCAATTGCCCTGGGAAAGGAATCGGTTGGTCTGGTTTACCAGTCGCACCATCGTGATGCCAATTTCCGCGATGTTTTTAAAAATGCTCTTGATAAAGACAGGATATTACAATATACAACCAGGGGTATCCATAAAGATGATCTGGTTCTTGAGCTTGATAACTATCAAATAAAAAGAGTAGGTTCGCAGGGACAGCAAAAAACCTATCTAGTAGCATTAAAATTTGCTAAATATGAGTTTATCAGAGATGTGAGTGGTTTTAATCCAATTCTCCTGCTGGATGATGTTTTTGATAAATTTGATGCATCCCGCGTTACACAAATCATTCACCTGGTGTCGGAAAACCAGTTCGGACAGATATTTATTACCGATACTCATCAGTCACGACTTGAAAAGATACTTTCTGAGTTATCTGCCGATTTCAGGTTGTTCAGGATAAATAAGGAAATAACAGACTTGTCGGAGGAGCGGAGGGCAAAGAGCAAAGAGCGAAGAGTAAAGAGTGAAGAGCGACAGGGCGAAACTTAACTCGCAACACGAAACTCGTAACTCGTAACATCTTAAGTCTTGAACTTTTTAGTAATATTTAAAATAATATATAAACTGAGTAAAATAACCAGACAGATTAATAACTTATAAACATATGCGTAAAAGTAACACTCAAACAATTGCAAACGTCATTAAGGACTTCCTGAAAGATGCTCAGATTGAAGGGAAACTAAAAGAAGTGCAGGTTGTTAATTCATGGGAAGAATTGGTTGGAAAAGTCATTGCACGCCGGACAAACAGGATATATATCAAAAACGGAAAGCTTTACCTGCATATGAATTCATCAATTGTGAAAAACGAACTTCTGATGCACCGTGAAGGTATTATCGAAAGGATCAACACCAATGCAGGGGAGGAGATTATTAAAGAGATTGTGCTGAAGTAGAAGAAGAGATGAAGAAGTAAGTAGTATTTAGAAAGTAGTATGTAGAAAGTAGCAGGTAGCAAGATGTCATACGTGAGCGATAGCGAGCGTCTTAAAACCTCTCTTTTTTTGCAAAGAAGAAATCACTTTCAATTATTGCATTTTCGTCACAGTCTGATCCGTGGACTGCATTTTTCTGGAGTGAATCGGCAAATTTTTCCCTGATAGTTCCTTTTTCAGCCTTTGAAGGATCGGTGTTGCCTATTAGTTCCCGGAAATCTTCCACAGCATTTTCTTTTTTTAATATCATGGCAACTATCGGACCGGATGACATGAATTCAACCAGGTCATTATAAAAAGGTTTGCTTTTATGTATATTATAGAATTCTTCAGCTTGCTCAAAAGTTAATTTTTCTGACTTAATAGCGGATATTTTGAACCCGGCTTCATTGATTAAAGCTAATATAGGTCCAATTAATCCCATTTTAGCAGCATATGGTTTTATTATTGAAAATGTAATGTTTCCTGCCATATCGTGATTTTATTTTTTGTGGCGGCTAATGTACTAAATAATTCAAAAAACTCACAGATAAATCAGTGGATTAACATATCATTCCATAGTTATAACTGTGAGTATAATAAGAACAGATCAGCGATCTGACTGATTTTTGTTACCTTAAAACTCTATTACCTCCTGGCTGTTAAATTTCAAAGATGCTATATACTTCGTTCCACCGGTCTGACCGGTTTGTAATTATTTATATCTTTGAAGATCAAAAAAAAGTGATATTCCATTGAAATTAATTTCAAAAGAGGTAGTTAACAGAATAAAGGATAAGCTTAAGGATACAAGTAATATCCTGATACTTAGCCATTATCATCCTGATGGGGATGCTGTTGGGTCAGTTCTTTCAATGTCGCGTTTTTTCAGGAAGATGGGATATAAAGTGTCTGCTGCATTACCTGACTCAAGTCCGGCATTTCTTAAATGGATGAAGGGAGTGGAAGATATTCTGATATTTGAAAAAGAGCCGGAACTGATTGAACATAAATTTTCTAAAGCTGATCTGATTTTTGCACTCGATTTCAATGATCCATCCCGGCTAAAAGGTATGGAAATATGGTATGAAAAATCAGGTGCCATGAAAATCCTTATTGACCACCATCCCGAACCGAAAAAGTTTTCTGATATTACAATTTCTGATGTATCGGTTAGCTCGACTTGCGAAATGTTGTATGAATTAATGAAGTCTGTTAGAGGGGCTGATATTATAGATAAGGAAATAGCTACAGCGCTTTTTGTTGGTATCATGACAGATACCGGTTGCTTTAGTTTCAATTCATCCGATCCTGAAACTTATATCAGGGTTGCAGAGTTGCTGGGTTATGAAATAAATAAAGATGAGATTTTTAGTCTTGTATATGATAATTATTCAGATAACAGGATGAGATTACTCGGATATGTGCTGAAAGAGAAAATGGAGGTGATCCCGGAATATAATACTGCATTTATCAGCATAACAATGGATGAATTGGAGAGATACAGCTTTGTTATGGGAGACACAGAAGGATTTGTTAATTATCCTCTCTCAATCAGACATGTTCGTTTTTCAGCTCTCTTTATCGAGAAACCCGATCATGTCAAGATCTCATTCAGGTCAAAGGGCAGTTTCCCTGCAAACCTTTTTTCCAGGAAACATTTCAATGGTGGCGGACATCTGAATGCAGCAGGAGGTGAATTGTATACCAATATGGAAGAAACACTTAGATTGTTTCGTTCACTTTTACCAGAATATGCAAAAGATCTGAAATGAAAGTGAATTATTATAAATATGGAATTTTGTTCCTGCTTATTCAGGTCATCTTAAATTCCTGCTTTAGAGATACCACTGAACAGGATGAGAAAGTGCCGTCAATTGATGAAGAAACCTTGATAAGCACCAACAGGTATATTATACAAAAAGAAGTTGAACGTATCGGTAATTATGTTGAAAGAAGAGGTTGGGATATGGATACTACGAAATCAGGTTTATGGTATATGATAATTGAAAAAGGTGCCGGACCTGATGCTGTAAAGGGGAAGATAGCAACTATTGAATATGAGATAAGTCTTTTAGACGGTACAGTATGTTATTCATCTGAACAGACCGGTCCGAAACAATTTACTATCGGATTCGGAGGTGTTGAATCAGGGCTTGAAGAAGGGATACTTCTGTTGAATGAAGGGGCTGAAGCAATTTTTGTTTTACCTCCTTATTTGGCATACGGTATTCCGGGGGATCAAAAAAAGATACCTCCAAATGCATCATTGGTATATAATTTGAGACTAATAAAAGTTGAAGGAAGATAGAAGAATGGAATAGAGGGAATAGAGGGGGAAGATGGAAGAGTGAAGAGGTCGAAAAGTCGAAAGGTCTAAGGGTCAAAGAGTGGAAGAGGTGATGAGGCAATGAGGAGAAGAAGAGAATAATGAATATCGATTAACGAATTTTGAATTAGGAAGTAAAGAAGTGTTACGAGTTTCGGGTTTCGAGTTACGGGTTAAGAACGTATAACTTATAACATTTTAACATTTAACATTATAATATTGGAATAAAAAGTAAAGAAAAAGACGATATGCAAACATTAATAATTAACAAAGGCATGGTATTACGGAACGTAATTATGTTTATGCTTACGGGTGTATTGCTTCTCCCGGGTGGATGCCTTAAGGATAATACAGAGGATTTGATAAAGAAGGAAGAAGAAGCAATAAAAGAGTTTATTGAAAAGAATAATATAACTGTTCAACCCACTGAAAGTGGACTTTATTATATTGAAACGAAGGAAGGAGACGGGCGCCAACCTGTTGAAGGGGACTCTGTTTTGGTGAATTATATCGGACTCAACTTAACAGGGCGTGTTTTTGATACTAATATTGAATCGGTAGCTAAGGATAATATGATATGGAGTCAATATGGCTACTATAATCCTTTTGGTTTTCTTGTAGGAACTGCTAGTATTATTGATGGATGGAATGAGGGAATATTATTTATGAAGGAAGGCGGGGAAGCTACATTATTGTTACCATCAAGTATTGCTTTTCATAATTATGAAGCTGTGCTTTACGAAATCACTCTACTGAAAGTGTATTCACCAGATGAAGAAATTGAGCTTCTTGAACAATACCTGTTGGAAAACAATATAACAACAGAACCTAAAGAGAGTGGGCTTTACTATATTGAAACTGAAGCAGGTACAGGCTTGCAGCCACAGCAGGGCGATACTGTGGATGTACATTATACAGGCAAACTTATTGACGGTACTGTTTTTGATACCTCAGTGGGTGGCAGTCCTTTTTCATTTGCTCTTGGTACTGGATTTGTTATTCCAGGCTGGGACGAAGGGATTGCCTATATGAAGGAAGGTGGAAAAGCAACTCTTATTATCCCTTCAAATTTAGGATATAGATCAACAGGCACTTCATCTATTCCTCCATACTCAACCCTTATCTTTGATGTTGAATTGATTGATGTCAGATAAATTATATTCAAAAAGAGTTTATAAGTGTATGAGTTTAGAAGTTTAGGATTAAGAGATTGTTACTGGTTACTGGATTGCCACGTGAAATGCGACGCCTGCCGTGCCTGCCCGTAAGGAAGAATGACTGTATCGGGGTAAAATTTGAGGTACGAAAATATTTCACCAGGGAAGGAGCATATTTCACTGTGGTTACTGGTTGCTGGTTACTGGTTACTTGTTGCTTGAAGAATAAATATGGTTGGGCGTTTATGGATATCAGGCGGGTTTGCTTTCCAAACAGCAATTGTTTTTGTCTTTATGCACTCACTATCCATTGTAATATCAGTTGCGATACAAAGGCGGGTTTGGGGCGAACAGGTTTTGAAAAGATCATCCAGCATTTTCTGGTTCCGGTAAGGGGTTTCCATAAATATCTGACTCTGGTTCTCTTTTACTGAACGTATCTCAAGCTGTTTGATCCTTTTTGTTTTTTCATTCTTTTGAATTGGCAAATATCCTGTAAAAGCAAAATTCTGACCGTTTAATCCCGAAGCCATCAGGGCAAGAAGGATAGAAGAGGGTCCAACAAGAGGTACAACACGGATGTTTTCCCGGTGGGCAATTTTAACAATATCTGCACCCGGATCGGCAACCCCCGGAGTCCCTGCTTCAGAGATAATACCCATGTTATTGCCATGTCTGGCAGGATCTAAGAATTTGCCGATTTCATTTGGCTCAGTGTGTTTATCCAGAATATAGAACTGAAGATCATCTATAGGAGTTTTAATCCCTAACTTGATCAGGTATCTTCTTGCAGTTCGTTCATTTTCAACAATATAATGATCTATTTTATTGATAATACTGAAAACAAGATCGGGTAGAAAATGATTTGTCTTATCACTTCCCAGGCTTGCCGGTATCAGGTATATTGAAACTTCCATGGTTATAAATTTCAGTAAAAATAGTATAAAAGTTCAATCAAATATTACTTTTTAATTAACTCAAGTTGCTATTTATTGAATAGAACACAGATAACACCCCGATACACTTCGCTACGTGGCAGGCGAATTCAACAGATTTGCACTGATATTTTATCTTTTATCCGTGATTATCTGCAGTATCCGTGTCATCCGTGTTCCATTTTTACTCATTTGTAAGTAACTGGCAACTAAG
>JAUVHQ010000054.1 GCA_030593185.1 Bacteroidota bacterium | reverse complement strand
GAATAGAAAGAAAAAAACATCAATTGGCTTTATATGTTCCTGTACTGGTTTATGTAGCTTATGCATTAAGTAAAAATGCTCCTGATTTTTCCTCTTTTGATAAGGAAAAGCAATTTATATGGAATTATATCGGATATTGGAGGAATATAATTAAAATACCAATACTGATTGACGGAGAGGAAAAAGAAGCAATAGTTTATTACAATAAAAATGGAGAATTTATTACTGAATTTGAAAAGCGGGAATATTTAGTAAAAATCGATAGAATATCAAATGGAGAAATTGATTTATATATAAATAATAATCCTGTTCACGCATTTATTTCTGAAAAAAGTGTATTACATTGTTATATTACATATGGAGGGAACATATTTGAGATAATCAGAAGGGATTATCTTCAGGATGATTTGGATACAGGGTCGTTTGAAGAAGATTTTGGTGACGGTTCAGGTGTTTTAACATCACCTATGCCCGGCAAAGTAATAAAGATAAACATTAAGAAAGGTACAAAAATATCTAAAGGGGAAATTGTTATGATAATTGAAGCCATGAAGATGGAGAATAATATAATTGCCGGTAAAGATGGAGTTATAAACAAGATAAATGTAACTCCCGGGCAAATGGTTGAAGGAGGAGCATCATTAGCTTTGATTGAATAAGGGAATAGATGGAATGTTGAAAGTTTGTAAAGTTAAACTCTTACTTTTTACTTTTAACCACAGTGAAATATGCTCCTTCGTCGCATTTCACGTGGCAAGCTTTAAACTTTTAACTCTTTGGATTAGAGGGAATAGTAAGAATTTGTATCAAAAAACAATAATAACAAGTAATAGTTTCTCAATTTATTAACAATAAAGCTTACTTATATGGTTGGAATTATCGGATATGGTACACAAATACCTCGTTACCGCATTAAGGTTGAAGAGATTGCAAAGGTTTGGGGAGCAGATGCAGAAGCTTTAAAACAGGGATTAAACCTTTATGAAAAATCGGTACCTGCACCTGATGAGGATTGTGCTACACTTTCAGTTGGTGCTGCTAAAAATGCTCTTGCCAGAGCAGGAATTGATCCGGCATTGATCGGTGCGGTATATGTAGGCAGCGAATCGCATCCTTATGCTGTCAAACCTACAGGGACAATTGTTTCTGAAGCATTGGGCATTTGTCCTTATGTTCATACGGCAGATCTCGAATTTGCCTGTAAAGCAGGTACTGAAGGGATGTTCATTGCCTTGCATCTGGTTAAAACCGGTGTTATGAAATGTGCACTGGCAATAGGTGCTGATACCTCTCAGGGAGCTCCCGGAGATGCACTTGAATATTCAGCAAGCGCAGGAGCCGCAGCGTTTATAATGGGTACAGAAAATATTGTTGCCGAATTACTGGATACTCACTGTTATATGACAGATACTCCTGATTTTTGGAGACGGGAAAATGCCCACTATCCTGAACATGGCGGCAGATTTACCGGTAAACCGGCATATCAGAAACATGTTTTTGGTGCTGTTGAAGCAATCCTTGAAAAAACAGGAATGAAGCCAAAGGATTTTGACTATCTTATTTTTCATCAGCCAAATGGTAAATTTCCTGTTCAGGCTGCCAAACAGCTTGGCTTCACAGAAGCTCAGTATCGTTATGGTTTGTTAACTCCCACATTAGGGAATACTTATTCGGGCTCCTCTCCTATGGGATTGGCTGCCACTTTGGATGAAGCGGGTCCTGATCAGCTCATACTGCTTGTATCATACGGATCAGGTGCCGGAAGTGATGCCTTTGTATTTCGTACAACTAAACATTTGTTAAAAAACCGGGATATGGCTCCCAGGGTCAGGAAACAACTGAATGAGCATTTAAAATATCTTGAGTATGGTGAGTATGCAAAATTCAGGGGTAAAATCCTTAAACCGGAATAGGAGGAAAATATGAAAGAAATAGCTGTTATAGGAATTGGAATAACAAAATTTGGCGAACTATGGGAAAAATCTCTTAGAGATATTGCCGTAGAAAGTGCAATGAATTGTCTTGAAGATGCAGGAACCGACCGGATTGATTCAATCAACATTGGCTGTATGTCGAGTGGTTTATTTATTGGTCAGGAACATCTTGCGAGTCTGATTGCTGACTATTTAGGAAGATTGGATATTCCATCATCCCGTGTTGAGTCTGCTTGTGCTTCCGGAGGTCTTGCTGTTCGTAACGCATGTATGGAAATTGCTACAGGAGTTTCTGATTATGCATTAGCCATAGGAGTAGAAAAAATGACTGATGTGAGTATGGGAAAAGCAACTTATGCATTAGCAACTGCAGCCGATCAGGATTATGAAGCATTTCATGGAATTACATTTCCCGGATTATATGCAATGCTTGCCAGAGCCCACATGGAACGTTATGGAACCACAAGTGAACAACTGGCGCAGGTTTCTGTAAAAAACCATTATAATGGTTCAATGAATCCAAATGCTCAGTTTCCTTTCAAAATTACACAGGATACAGTTCTGAATTCAACCATAATCGCTGATCCATTACGTTTATTGGATTGCTCACCGGTTACTGATGGTGCTGCTGCAGTGTTACTAACAACAGTTGAAGAAGCAAAAAAGCTGAAAAAGCATCCACTGGTTGTAATAAGTGGTTTTGGCAGTGCTGCTGATTCAATTGCTCTTAACCATCGTAAGAAACTAACTGAATTACAAGCCGTTAAGACATCTGCTGCCAAAGCATTAAAAATGGCAGGAAAAACAATTGATGATATTGATTTTGCCGAGGTGCACGATTGTTTTACAATCGCTGAAATCCTGGTATTGGAATCAATGGGTGTAATTGGTCCGGGGAAAGGGGGTCCTGCAACAGTTGATGGTTATACTGCACTGGATGGAAAATTCCCTGTTAATCCATCAGGCGGATTAAAATCGAAAGGACATCCTGTTGGAGCTACAGGGGTTGCCCAGATTTTTGAATTAGTAAATCAATTACGAGGCAATAGTGAAAAACGTCAGATTCCAGGAGTAAAAACCGGTCTTGCCCAGAATATGGGAGGATCAGGTGGCAGCAGTGTATGTCATATATTAGAAGCAAAATAAATAATAAACGTTATTAATTAAAAACTAACATATTATGAATGTTCCAAGACACTGGAGAGAAACGCCTGAACGTTACAGGATGGAAGCTGCAAAATGCAGGAAATGTGGAAAGATTTCCTTTCCTGCCAGACTGATCTGTCCTGCATGTAGTAACAAGGTATTTGATAAAACTAACCTCTCGGGTATAGGCAAACTCTTAACCTATACAATTATTCGAACTGCTCCTGAAGGATTTGAAGATATTGCCCCATATGCTGTTGGTATTGTTGAAATGGAAGAGGGAGTCAGGGTTATGGGGCAGATTGTAGATTGTGATCTGGTGAATCTGAAAACCGGAGATAAGCTGATTTCCAAGTTCAGAAGAATGAACGAGGAAGGAAAAACAGGACTTATAATGTATTCATACAAGTTCGTTCCCGATGTTGGTATCTGAAAGAAAATTATTTTAATCTAAATTAAATATGTATTTATCTGAAGAACATGAATTAATACGTAAAACTGTAAGAGACTTTGCCGAAAGAGAAATAAAACCCGTTGCAGCTGAGTTGGATGAAAAAGGTGAGTTTTCTTTAGAGAATACTGCACGGATGGGAGAATTGGGACTATTCGGAATGTGTCTGCCTGAAAAGTATGGTGGTCAGAACATGGATACTTTATCCTATATAATTGCGGTTGAAGAATTATCAAGGGTTGATAGCTCACATGCAGCTACTCTGGCGGCACACAATTCATTGGGGATTAAACCTATAATGGATTTCGGGACTGAAGAACAAAAGATGAAATATTTGCCCCGTTTATGCTCTGGTAAGGAACTATGGGCTTTTGGTCTTACAGAACCGGAGGCAGGATCGGATTGCCTGGGAACCAGAACAACAGCTAAACTTGTAGATGGATACTGGATTATAAACGGATCAAAATGTTTTATTACCAACGGATCTGTTGATATCTCCAGCGGAGTTACGGTCCTTTCTGTTACCGGTACAAAAGAAAATGGTAAAAAAGAGTTTTCAACGATTATTGTTGAGAAAGATACTGCCGGGTTTACAAGGAGAGCAATGCATAATAAAATGATGTGGAGGGCATCGGATACCTCCGAGTTGTTTTTTGATAATTGTAAAGTACCTGAATCCAATCTGCTTGGTGAATCTGGTAATGGTTCCGGAATAATGCTGAAAACACTCGATAGCGGAAGACTTTCCATCGCAGCAATGGGGTTGGGACTCGCACAGGGAGCTTTTGAAATGGCATTACAATATGCTAAGGAAAGAAAACAGTTTGGCAGACCAATTATAAAATTCCAGGTTATTTCTTTTAAACTTGCTGATATGGCAGCGAAAATTGATCTGGCCAGAACATATTTGTATCATGCCTGCTGGCTTGAGTATAATGATAAAGAATTTGGAAAAGAATCTGCAATAGCAAAACTCTATTGTTCTGAAGTAGCTAAGGAGGTTGCAGATGAAGCTGTACAAATACACGGTGGTTATGGGTTAATGAAAGATTATGATATTGAGAGATTTTATCGTGACCAGCGATTGCTGCAAATTGGTGAAGGAACTTCAGAAATTCAACGCCTGGTAATTGCCCGTAAAATTGGTGCTGTATAGCAAAGAAAAAAAAACAAAAAGCAGCCGAAAATATTACGGCTGCTTTCTGTTTTTGAAAAAACTTACATGTTTATAGCAATGTCATTAATCTTCTGATCTTCATGACTGACAATTCACTATAAGCCTCATTGATTTTATTATCTATCCTTTCAATTAAGTGAGTGTCGGAGTTATTTTTTTCCGGTATATCAGTTGTTTTACGGGATCGGACCAGATAAAAAAGTCTGTCCCTCTCCTTTTCCAGGAACTTTAGCCTGGCTTTCTGGTTATTTAATTGCTCTTCAAGATGTCCCATTTTGAGAGTTGTTATTTTTGTTAATCAGATTCCGCTAAAAACGTTCATCTAAATAAAAGACGATTAACTTCCCATTTAGTTGCAATTTGGTCTGATTATTTTAATGTATCGGGAATTTCTATGATTATGGCTTGATAATGGTTAATTTCATTATACTTTACATTATTAAGTCGGCAATCTTCAGTCGGCAGTCGGCAATCAGAAGACTGTGCTATTTATACTTTTTAGAATTATGAATCAGAAATCTCTTGCCTACGAAATGGGCTTCATACAGACGATTACGATATCCTTCACCAATATTTGAAAAAACAGATATTAAGGATTTTCTTATCTGAGAAGACAAAGATGCAAAGTTCATTTTTAGGAAATTTCTTGCTAACGTGATAAATATCCATTGCAAAAGCAAATGCTTTTTCATATACAGTTAAGTTTCTAAATCCAACTACCATTGTGTTATAATTGTTTGATTGTTATTTATTTTTTTGTGGACTGCCGACTGTAGACTGCCGACTATTAACTAATAGTATAGTCAATAAATATTTGATCTTGACAAGGAATAACCTGCTAATTGAATAGATTTTACTGCCAGAATTTTGAGAGGGTTGATAAGAGGTATGTTTATGTGAGATTGTTTCACTACAAGGGCGATTTCTGAACATCCGCATATAATTGCCCGGGCTCCATTTTCTACAAGGTTTTCAACTGTTTGCAACAGGATTTTCAGGGGTTCGGTTTTAAAACCTGCTTTTATTCCTTGTTTACTATAAATTGCAGTCATATTTTGTTGCTGATACAAAGCATCAGGATTAATTATTTCAAGAGCAATATCTTCAAATGGTTTTTTATAAATAGCTGTTTTATAGGCTCCTGTGGTAGAAAGTAATCCATACCTTTTTATTTCAGGGAATTTGCGCAAAACATACCGGGCTGTTTCTTTTATCATATCAATAATCGGCACATGTATCTTTTCTTCAATCTGCTTAATAAAAAAATGGGCTGTATTGCAAGGTATAAGTATAATGTCAGCCCCTATTTGTTCCAGCTTCAAAGCTCCTTCGACCAGCATATTAATTGGCGAAGGACCTTTACCCAGAATATACAAAGAGCGGTCAGGAATTTTTGGATTATTAACAATTATCACAGGGATATGATCCTGGTCATTATGTGCTTTCGTATTTTTTATGATCAAACTGAATAATTCGGATGTCGCCTCCGGTCCCATTCCTCCAAGAATACCGATTTGTTTTTTCATTAGTGGTTATTTTGAAGGTGCCCGGTTATATTTCTTCATGATCTTCATGACTTTTACAACCGGTAACGCTTCTATTTTGCGGTCTTTACAGCCGGTTGTTGTTTTAGCAGTGAACAGGGAATTAAGTATTGCTTCTTCAGTTGCTTCAATAACTGCCAGGAACAGAGATGACATCTGATCGTTTCTGAGAGTTTTTATTGAATGCACCATCGAATCTGATCTGTGAGGAATTTTATTTACTGTGGAGAATGCGATGACATAGTCACCACTTCCATTGGAGGATATTCCTCCTGTATGTGCCAGTCCAAGCATTGATCTTTTTGCTAGTCGTAAAAGGTTCCTTGAGTCAAGCGGAGCATCTGTTGCAACAATGATCATACATGAGCCATCCGCCTGTTTCAGGTTATCAGCAAGGTAATATTGATTAAGCTCCTCTCCAACTGGCACTCCATCGATTTGCAGTATTCCTCCAAAATTAGTCTGGACAAGAACCCCAACCGTGTAACTATTCATATTTGCAGGCAGTTTTCTTGAAGAGGTACCAATTCCACCCTTATATCCAAAACAAACAGTTCCTGTTCCGGCTCCAATTGATCCCTGGATAACCTTATTTGAAGATGCATTTTCAATTGCTGTAATAACATGTTTCTTTTTTATATGTAATCCCCTGATATCATTTAGATAACCATCGTTAGTCTCTCCTACTACAGGATTTACAGATCTGATATTTTCATTCTTTTTCAGACTGTATTCTATCAATGCTTCCGCTGCCACAGGAACACTTAATGTATTGGTTAAGATAATCGGTGTTTCAAGATTCCCAAGTTCCCGAATCTGAGTGCTACCTGTTAGTTTCCCAAAACCATTTGCAACATAAACAGCAGCAGGGACTTTCTCCATAAAAATATTACCGGGGTGTGGAATAATTGCTGTCACACCTGTCCTGATATTTTTGTCTTTGTTTAGTGTAAAATGCCCAACCAAAACGCCCGAAACATCGGTAATTGAATTATCCTGACCTGGAGGAAGGACGCCAATGGAAAATCCAAAATCTCTGAAAGTCATACATTGAGGAGTTACATTGTTAACGTAACATATCAGGAGCAGAAAAAGTGAAATAATATATTTCATCTGTTTAAGATAAATAATTAATTAATTAAAGAACAATTCTATTACTGGGAATCTGCACTAATAGAGATGTTCATTTCTCACAATCAGAGCATATTGATCATCATCCAGAATTTTATATCCTTGCTCATAGCAGAAATAACACACCTCTCCGTTTTTTATAGCATAGGTATTTGTATGAAATTGAAAATTGTATCCAAGAACTATCAGTTGATCTTTATGAACTTTTGCATTACCGTCAGGATTCAGATCAGCAAGTATTCTTCGGTTTTTACGAAGGATATTATGAACATTACGAATAAAATTAATATCATCCCTGTTCATCTCATTATGGTAGCTGTTACGGCACTGATCTGAACAGAATTTCTTATCTGATCGACCTCTCAGGGGGTCATTACATTCAAGACATCTCCGTTCCATAACAATTAAAGTTTTTTTAAAAATACAAAATAAACCTGTTATATACGACATTAAACGTTTACAAATGACTATAAACGTTTAATAACCGAATACGGTCGTGTTGATGTTGTTAATTTGATCATGATAAAAACAATTTATTTATTAACCTCAAAATTTTTAAAATCATGCAAAACTTAAAAAACAAAGTTCATCTTATCGGAAACCTGGGAATGGATCCTGAAATTAAGAAATTGGAAAATGGCAGTTCCCTTGCCAAATTTTCACTTGCCACATCAGACAGTTATAAAAATAAAGATGGGGAAAAAGTTAAAGAAACCCAATGGCATAATCTTGTTGCATGGGGACCTAAAGCAGAATTTGTAGAAAAGTACCTTAAGAAAGGTCAGGAAATAGCTGTTGAAGGAAAATTGACACACAGGACATATGAAAACAAGGAAGGGAAAAAGCAGTATATCACTGAAGTTGTTGTAAATGAGGTGCAAATGCTGCGTTCACCGAGCAATGCTTAGCATTGATAATAGAAAAAAAAAGGTAGCATCGAATGCCGGATCCTAATAGGTTCCGGCATTTTTGGTAGTTCACAGTCTGCAGTCTACAGTCTGCAAAAAAGAAAATAACAATCAAACAAATATAACACAATAATAAATATTAAAAATCACAAATGACAAGCACCCCCGTACAGTCATACTTCCTTACGGGGCAGGCAAAATACAACTTAACGAAGTGGTCTCATGAACACCTTTGAAAATTAATTATTTTGTGAATAAATAAATCTCAATGACCAAAATCTCAATATTCAATGCCGTTTCAGTCATTTGATAATTGATATTTGGTACCGAAAGCTTCCGGGATGTTTGACTTTTTGGACTGACATTATATAGTCCGGTTTTCAGATTGCCGACTGCCGATTGTAGATTGCCGACTTAAAAATGCAAAGTATAATAAGATTAGCTATTGCAGGCATCCCAAACTTAAGACACTGAATAGTTACCTTTATTCAAGTCTTTTGCTAAGTTCATCGAACAGATGGGAAAAATTATCCCTGGTTTCTTCATCCAGGTCACCCCATTTCAATTTTGAATCCTTAACCTCGCGCATAAAGTTAGATGCAAGAATTGAGCGTGACAAATTATTATAACTGATATACTCTAAATTTGATTCGGGAATCCCTATTCGTTTATGAAGAATATATTTCTTAAAGTCGATAGTTGAAAACATATCTTCAATACTTTTGAAATGGTCGAGTTGGATAAGCTTTTTATTTGCCTGGTCTTCATCATTGGCAAAAAGATGTTTAGTAAGATCATGCTTCAAATCATTACCTTCTTTATTTGCTCCTGTAAGTACCAGGAAATCAATTCCCCAACCAAGTAACATATTAACAAGGCTACTGATATTTGATACTCCTGTAGCAGGCAGGTAAAAAACCTGTTTTTCAAAATTTTTCATGTCGGTAAGAGCTTTCATATAATAGAAAGTAGCAATATCTTCAAGAATAATATTGTTTTTTTTCTGGATAAACTTTTGTTCAGACAATCTTATTCCCATTAATGAATAAATAGGCGACAATGTATCTGTTGAAGCTGTAGTAAGTGCTTTAGCATCAAGAATTTTAGTTTCGCTTAACTCATCCTCTTCAACAGCTCGCTGAACGGCAAGCAAACGGTACAATTTATTTAAATCGATAAGATGAGGGGAATGGGTTGTATAAATAATCTGGACTCTTTCTTTAATATTATCGAATACTTTCAATACATCTTCCTGAGCCCTGGCATGGAGACTTACTCCAGGTTCATCAATCAGGATTACAATATTACTCCCATTTTTGGATAAAGCTGCTGCCTGTAATTCAAGGTAGAATGATAGAAACCAACGTACACCCCTGCTTCTTTGTTTTGGATAAAGACGTTCTTCCCTGTCTTTTATCCAGAATTCAATATATGGTAGTCCGCTTTTATCCGGGTTGGTATTATCATAATGTTCAAGCTCAAAATTGATTTTTATTTTATTATGCTTACCAATACTTTGACGCCAGTAATCCTGGAAATTTATTGTTATCTCTTTATTTAACTTTTCGATTTTTTGTTTCAGAATACGGTTGTTGGTTTGCTGAAAAAAGTCTTCATCAAGACCAGATACCAGGAGAAAGCTTCTGGCTGCTTTATAGCCTTCAACATTGGTGTTTTCTGTATGAATATCATGCAAATCGATACGATCAGGAAGAAGACTTAAGAAATCTTCGAAAAATATGAATTCGGGAACATAGTTAAAAAGTTTTCTTCCTGCTTCTTCCAGAGAATAGTATTTATCGATATGAGGTTTCTCTTTCTTGACTTCATTAATAACCTCATCAATACTATTCCCGGACAGAACTTTGAATGCAACCATTTTTTTCCGGATTGCATCTTCTTTACTCTGTTCATACTCACGTAGTATTCTAACATAAGCTTCGTTACTTGAATCAAGCTGAGCTCGTGAAGCCCTGCGCTCCTTTTCATTATATGACATATCAAAAATACGCTGGCATTGTTGAAGTTCTTTATAAGAATTCTCAAGTTCTTTTTTGTTTATCAGGAATTTCTTTTTTGCCTGGATACTTTCACGGGCTAAATTTGCATTTGCTGAAAGTTTGCGAGCTTCAGAAGCTTTTATTTCAGTATCTTTTCCTGCTGCCACATGATTATTCCTGCAGTCTTCGAGATATTTTTTTGCACCGGTTAAATTATCTTTTATTGCTTC
>JAUVHQ010000123.1 GCA_030593185.1 Bacteroidota bacterium | reverse complement strand
TTGCATCAGTTCAAACCCGCTTCTTAATATTGATTGAACCTCTGTTTTTGAAGTACAAACATATTCACACAAAGCAAAATCTTCTTCTGCCACTTCATATATTCCAAGGTTTTCCATAAGATCAATATCCTCAACAAGAATGGCTTTAAGCAATTGCATTGGATAAATATCCATGGGCAATACCTTCTCATATTGTCCGGTTAAAACGAAAGCCCTTCTGCCACCCTGAAGATTTGTATGTAGTGTATATCTATTATTTGGAGTAAGAAATGAAAAGAACGTTCGTGAAGCACTGAATTTTTTCAAACCCGGTAAAGCCCAACCCAAAAACTCATAAAAATCACCTTCTGGTATTACTGTTACCTGTGAATCGTAGAAACCAATAAAACCTTCCTTGCTTATTTTACTGCCAGTAAGAACATTCCCGCTGATATAACGGTTATTGCCCTCCTTCACATTATCTTTAAGCAATGGTTTAACTGAAGCTCCCAGTTTGGTTCTGTAATAACGTGGTTTTAAAACTTCTGAACCTGTAAGTGCCACCAACCTGGTTGGGTTAAAAACACCTTTCTCAAATATTTTTCCGATAACTACTACATCTTGAGGATTTATTGTCCACACAACTTCTCCTTTTTTTACAGGATCAATATGATTTATCTGCACCCCGACATTACCGGTTGGGTGTGGACCCCTGAAGTGATGTAATTTAACCCCTTCAGTTTTGGTAAAAACATCAGCTATTGGAAAAACAGCATTAACGCCGATATGTATCTTCCCTGATGTTAATTGTGATAGTGCATCAATTCCTGTTTGAAATGAAGTTTCATCTCCGTTAAGAATAAAATCCAGATCGGGTGCCAGCGGTGCTGAATCAAAACCTGAAATAAAAATTGCCCTGGGATCATCATTAGGATCAGCAATAATATGAAAAGGTCGTTGCCTTATAAAAGGCCACATTCCACTCTTCAGAAGATTATTAACAATCTCTTCCCTGGTCATGGTTTTAGGATCACCTTTCTGAAAAGCAATTGCTTCATTTTTTTGGTCTGACTCTATCACCACCTCAAGTATCCTTCTCCTTTCACCACGATTTACAGCCACAACTTTTCCGCTAACAGGCGAAGTGAATAATATATCCGGTTTGTACTTATCATAAAATAAGGTGGATCCTGTTTTAACTTCAGATCCAATTTTTACAGATAATTTTGGTAATGGGAACAGACCTGGGAAATCGGGTGGTTTTACTGCATAAAACTCTGAAGGTTCAGCCTGAATAATGATCCTCTCAGGGTTCCCTTTAAGTTTTATATCCAGGCCCTTTTTGATTCTGATAACCTTGGGCATGTTATAGTTTTGATTTTAAAAATTTGACGTAAAAATAGACATTTTTTATTTTCCTGCAATTGGAATGGATGTAAATTGGTATAAAAATTGTTAATATGTTACGAGTTTCGGGTTACGAATTACGAGTTACGGGTTTTTTCTTCGCTTTTTGCTCTTCACTTTTATCTTTTATCTTTTTACTTTTATCTTTAACCTTTATTTAAAAAATGAACCGGAAACTATTGAATACCTGCCGAAATAATTACACTGTCCTGTTAAGTTTTGTGATAGTCTTTTGTTATCATGGAAAAGCTTCATGCCAGGATTCTTTGATCTACTCCGGACATGTTTTTAAAGATGGGATAAAAACGGTTCTGTTACATAAAAGAGGATGGGATCTGTCCTACCCCATTCTGAACCTGAACAGTAACGAAAAGCTGGTGCTTATTTTTGATGAACTGGGATCGCGAACAAGGAATTATCAATATACATTTGAACATTGTGATGCCGGCTGGAATTCCTCAAATTTATCTCCTCCGGAATATATGGATGGGTTCCCGGAGAACCAGATTGAAAAATATAACTATTCGTTCAATACTACTATCGATTATATAAACTACCGGATGGAATTTCCAAACGAGAATATTCAATTTAGAATATCAGGTAATTATATTATTAAGGTATACGAAGATTATGATCCTGAAAAGATTGTTCTTACAAAAAGGTTTACTGTTTCTGAGAACCTGGTTAATATAACCGCCAGGGCAAAACGTCCGTCTATAACAGCAATATATAACAAGGGACAGGAAGTGACCTTTTCCATCGATTTGAATTCATATCATGTCAGGGACCCGTATCAGCAAATCAAAGCAGTTGTATGCCAGAATAATAAATGGGATTATGCAAGAACTGACCTGAGACCTTCAATGTTCAATAGCAACATGCTGATATTCAGTGATCCAACTACAAATGTTTTCCCTGCCGGAAACGAATACAGATATTTTGACATTAAAAGTATCAGGTATAAATCTGAGTATATTAAACATATCGATTTCATTGACGACCATTATAATATCGGATTGTATCCCGAAAAATCACGGGCTTTGAAGAACTACTTTTATATTCAGGATCTAAACGGCAAATATTATATTGATGTACAGGAAGGGCAAAACAGGCACACCGATGCAGATTATCTTCACCTGTTTTTTACTTTACAAATGGACTATCCTCCGGCTAAAGGCGGGGTATTTATATATGGGGAACTTACTAATTGGAAATGTAACAACCTGAACAGGATGGTTTATAATAATAATTCAAAAGCATACGAATTAAGTCTTCTTTTAAAACAGGGATTTTATAATTATGAATATGTTTGTCTGCCAAAGGGAAAAACAATCCCGGACAACACCCTGATTGAAGGCAGCCATTATGAAACTGAGAATGATTATGTTATTTATATTTATTATAAAGACCTGATGTTACGGTATGACAAGCTGATAGGGGTTGAAATAGTGAATACATTGCACGAATAATGCATATGATCCATTCTGAAAAACCTGATGTTCTTATCTAATCTGGATTATTGTCCGGTAAAGATCGTAAAATCAATGTTTTGTTAATAAACAGTAAATAATTTTTATCGCATAAAGCAACATATCAAACATTTTGTTAAATCAGGATATTGTTGGTTATCTGATAACATCAGGTATTTAATTACGTAATTCTTTTTTTCTGCTTCCGTGGGCATAATCATGATAAAAATCCTATTTAATAATCCAGGAATTCTTGTAATTTGCAATATCTGTAAAAAACAGGTCTAAATTGAAAATCATTAAAAAATAATAACTATGTCACAAGAGATCTTTCAGGTACCGGTTGCCGAAAATGAGCCGGTAAAAAGCTATGCTCCCGGGACACCGGAAAAAGCAGAATTAAAAAAAGCTTTAGACGAACTTATGTCTAAAAAAGTTGAACTTCCTATGATCATTGATGGCAAGGAAGTTAAGTCAGGAAAGAAGGTTGCTATTCATCCTCCACATGATCTCAATCACACTCTTGGCTACTATTACCAGGGTGACGAGAGTCATGTAAAGATGGCTATTGAAGCAGCGTTAAAAGCAAAGAAAGAATGGGTTGAAATGGACTGGAAGCATCGTGCTTCAATATTTCTCATAATTGCCAATCTTCTTGCCGGTCCTTACCGTGCAAAAATCAACGCGGCAACCATGCTCGCCCAATCAAAGAATGCTTACCAGGCTGAGATTGATGCTGCATGTGAATTGATTGATTTCTTCAGGTATAATGTTCAATACATGACTGAAATTTACAGTCAGCAACCAAAATCCACCTCTGAGATGTGGAACCGTCTGGAACAAAGACCTCTGGAGGGATTCATTTTTGCACTAACTCCTTTTAATTTCACATCCATTGCCGGTAACCTGCCAACTGCTCCTGCAATCATGGGAAATACTGTTGTCTGGAAAGCCTCAAAAACACAGATATATTCAGCAGCCGTGTTAATGGAAATTTTCATGAAGGCAGGATTGCCTGACGGGGTTATAAACCTGATGTTTGTATCCGGTCCTGAAGCCGGAAAGGAGATTTTCACTCATCCTGATTTTGCAGGTTTTCATTTTACCGGATCAACCGGTGTTTTCAATAATATCTGGAAGCAGGTTGGAAACAATATCGCAACCTACAAAACTTATCCGAGGATTGTTGGAGAAACCGGCGGGAAAGATTTTGTTATGGTTCACGAATCTGCTGAAATAAAGGAAACTGCTACAGGTATTGTCCGTGGTTCATTCGAGTACCAGGGACAAAAATGTTCGGCTGTTTCAAGAACTTATATTCCCTCAAGTATCTGGCCCGAACTAAGGAAGGAGATTGAAGACCAGGTAAACAGCATAAAAATGGGAACGCCTCTTGATTTTACAAACTTCATGAACGCTGTAATTGATGAGGTTTCATTTGACGGGATAATGGAATACATAAACCATGCGCGTAATTCTGATGATGCTGAAGTTATTATGGGCGGGAAAGGAGATAAATCGGAAGGATATTTTATTGAGCCGACTATTATTCTTGCAAAGGACCCCAAATATCTTACAATGCGGGAAGAGATATTCGGTCCGGTACTGACAATTTATGTTTACGATGCTGCCAAACTTGAGGAAACACTTGACCTGCTTGACGAAACCTCAGAATATGCCCTTACAGGTGGCGTTTTTGCAAAGGACAGATCGGTAATTGAGCATATTACCAAACGCCTGGTCAATGCCGCGGGAAATTTCTATATCAATGACAAGCCTACAGGTGCTGTTGTCGGGATGCAGCCATTCGGCGGAGCCAGAAAATCAGGCACCAATGATAAAGCAGGATCGATGATCAATTTGCTTCGTTGGGTTTCACCCAGAACTATAAAAGAGAATTTCCAGCCAGCTGTTAATTACAGGTATTCTTTTATGGAAGAAGAATAAGAGTGGAACTTTCAACTTTCGTTAGAAGTGATTTGTTAATAACTTGAAGGGGAAAGTTTATATTTAGGACTTCCCCCTTGTTTTATTATTAATAACTTTGGCTTGAAAACATGGTGGTTATGAAATCATTTGTACTAGCACTTATCAAAATATTAAAGAAGAAATACCTTTTGGCGTCTGTTCTTTTTATTACCTGGCTCTTCCTTTTTGACGGGAACAACCTGGTTGACAGGATTTCAGCGCTTCGCACTCTTCACCAGCTGGAAAGAGATAAAAAATACTATACCGAAAAAATAATAAGTGACTCAAAGAAACTTGAAGAGTTAAAAACAAATAATGATAACCTTGAAAAATTTGCCAGGGAACAGTACCTTATGAAAAAAGAGAACGAAGATATATTCGTTATTATTGACAAGAACAAAAAAGATAATTAATTAGTCGGCAGTCCACAATCGGCAGTCCACACTTCTTCATTTAATCATTTAATCATTTAATCTCTTACCAATATTCCAACATTCCATTATTCCAACATTTCTCATGTATAATATGAAGCAAAAGAAACCATCATCAAAGAAGATTGATTTCTAATCCAAATTATACCCTGTCCAGTTTTCTGTATTCTTCCAGTAAAATCAATGCATCCGTCAAATCACTTTTAATAATTCCCATTTGCAACAATAAATTATTTGCAGCACTTATTACAGAAACTTTATCAAAATAATCTATGTGAACAAAATTCATATACTTCACAACAAAGAAGGCATTAAACTTCTGAAAAAACCTATTCAAAAAGGACTCACCAGTAGCCACATTATTACTTATTTCCGATATTTTTTGTTGGAAATTGATGGAAAGCAGGAATTCTTCAAGGGGCTTATTTAATCCTGCAAGGAATTTGGTAATTTCATTTGATCCGGTTTTGTAAAGCTTATCGGCTTTGCAAAACAATTCTTTTAAATCGATAAAAGCTTCCAGGCAATAGGTTTTCAGTTCCTCATTATCTTCCAGGTATTTTTTCACAACATGACCTGTACCGAAAGGCACCCTGTCAGATGGTCTCGGAGAAGGGAAAACTGAAGTCGAATTCATCTCACGATATTTACTATGCGGTGTTATTTTATGAATAAAATAGAAATCTTCCCCTCCTTTTCGCCTGTTCATCCCGCCATATTTAACATACGCTCCGGCTCTAACGGTAAATGCTGAACCAACGGTATGATATGAAAAAGGGAAACCTGTCAGATTTAGTGCCTGTTTATAATATCGCAGGTATAACTCATACCGGCAAACAGTTTCGTAAACTTTTTTATCAAAATCATTTCCCTCAAGAGGATGTTCAAAATATATTGAGCATCCTTCAGTTTCCGGAAATTTATTATAATGTTTTTCAATCTCAACCAGGTAATTTTCAGCACAAAGAGTATCCGCATCAAGAGAAATGATAATACCGTTATTGTTGTTCAGCAGATTAAACCTGTAAACTGCTTCATCCATTCCAATCTTTCGTGCTAATCCGGCACCGAAATATTTTTCAGGCAGTTCGGTTTTCCTTATAGGCCACAGGCGTATCTTTTCCGAATCATTATTTTTCTTCCATCGTATCAAAGATTCATACACAGTGTCGTTCAGATTCAATATATCCTTATTCGCATCTGCAGAAGTATTCACAATCACCAGCACTTCAACAGCCGAAGCTGGTCTTATACATGAATAGAGAGAGTTTAATGTTTCAGTTATCTCCGGATCATTATAACATGGGATAACAACAATCAGTTGCAGATCATCATGTGGGTT
>JAUVHQ010000295.1 GCA_030593185.1 Bacteroidota bacterium | reverse complement strand
GGCTTCACTGCTTTTCTGGCAGGTCTGGCAGATTGTCACGGAGGCAACGGAGGCAACAAAGGCAGTACTACCGGAAAGAATATAGACATTGGTGATATTGCTGAATTCCCGGCTACTGCATGGAATTGGTTTTTAGATCATGCCTGGTGGGCTTCACTATTCGTTTTTGGCATATTCATTATTTTTGTCCTGGTTATACTCTTCAACTGGTTAAGTTCCAGGGGAAAGTTTATGTTCCTTGATAATGTCGTTCACAACCGGGCGTTGGTGAGCCAGCCCTGGAAAGAATTTAAAAAACATGGAAATTCAGTTTTCCTTTGGCGGATAGTTTTCGGATTAATCTGCCTGGCAATCTTTAGCTTTATTGTTTTTATTTTCTTCTCCTTCATGATGAACCTCTACATTGGTCATTATCCACATTCTGCTAAGATACCTGCTATTATCGGGATGGTCCTGTTGTTTCTTACATTCATGGTTTTATCAGGATACATCAGGTTATTCCTGTTTGATTTTGTGGTACCTATTATGTACAAGGAAAATATCACAGCTACTAAAGCCTGGGGGAAATTTTTAACCCTGTTATCAAGACATTTTGGATATTTTTTGGTTTATGGGTTATTTATTTTTCTCCTCACAATAATTTTAATCATTTTAATAATTACGGCTGGATTGTTAACCTGCTGTATCGGATTCATTTTTCTTATCATCCCTTATATCAGCTCGGTAATCCTGCTTCCTGTTTCAGTTACATACAGGTCTTTAAGCCTTGAATTCCTGGAACAGTTCGGCCCTGATTATAAAATATTCCCGGATATAGAAACTCTGAAAACCGGTGAAGGTTTTGAGAAGAGGGATAATTAAGAGGGAATGTGATGCGGTGTGGCAGTGAGGTGATGTGGGTTACGAGTTACGGGTTTCGAGTTATGAGGGGTGTCCCCCTTGAACTTTGAACTATTTGAAAGGATGCAGTTTTAACCGGTTTTTAAAATTTGAAAAAGGATTTTGCGAGGAGCGAAGCGACGAAGCAATCTTCCGAAAACAACCAGAATACCAAATAAATAGACTGTCACGAGCTTTACGAAAAGCCAGGAGAGATTGCTTCACTTCGTTCGCAAAATCCCTATACTTATTATGCTTAATAGGAGATACATGACAAACCTTGAAACTCTTGGAAGGTTGAATGCTGAAGGATGATGTGAAGAAAAATGCGAATAGCTTAACTTTTAACTGATAACATTTAACTAGAAGGATTTGGAAGTTAAAAGGGTGAAGACCTGCCACATGAAATGGATATCATTTACCTCAAAGGCTAGCACTGCGGACCGTCGAATAAAGATATTTCTGGCTGCTGTTTTTTTGGGGGTAATTTTTTTTCCATTCCTTATCAGTCCTGCACCTGCCGGTATTATTACATGTAAATTTCACCAGATTACCGGGCATAGCTGCCCTACCTGCGGAATGACCCGCTCATTGGTTGCTCTAACCCACTTTCACCTGAAGGAGGCTTTTCAATATCACCTTTTCGGACCCTTGGTTTATGTAGTATTCCTGATCTCTTTTATTGCTTTACTAACAGAAATAATAACAGGAAGAAAAATCAGGTTAGGAATAAAACCTTTTACAATTCGTATTGCTATTGGAATATTTTTTTCACTATGGATTATTTTCTGGATTATCCGGTTGGTTAGTGAATTTATAATATGATGTCAGATCATCGGAGGAGTTGTGTTGCAGTGTAGTTGCGAGGTAATGATGGTGTGTTGCAGTATGCCTGGGCGTCTAAAAATGGAAAATCAATTTGTAATCTGAAGTTTATATGCCCCAAAGGAATATAATTATTAGTTCTAAATGTTTCCCGGGTATTTTTTGTTCCAAATTATTAGCTTAATCCGCCAACCTGACAGGTCTTTCTTTTATTCGTATTTTAGTGCAACAGCCGGATTAATCCTGGTAGCACGAAATGCTTTAACACTGATCATCAGAAAGACGATTACCAGTGAAAGCAAAGTAGCAAACAGGAAAATTCCAGGATTCAGGCTGGTTTTATAATTGAAGTTAACCAACCAGTTTCGCATAATCCACCAGGCCAATGGCCAGGCAATAACATTTCCGATAAGCATTAGGATAAGAAAATCCCTTGTAAGCACTAAAACCAGTATCTTTTCCGGAATTCCAAAAACTTTCCGGATTGCTATTTCCTTTGTTCTTTCCTGGATAGCAAATGAACCAAGGGCATATATTCCAAAGAGTGCAATTGCAATCGAAATTACTGTTAAAAAGCTTATGACCTTGCTGGCTTTCGTTTCTGCAGCATACAACTGATCAAATTGGTCATTCATGAAATGGTACTCAAACGGGATCCCGGGCATGATTTCCTCAAACCTGGATTCAAGATAGGAGATGATTTCCTTCAGGTCACCGGGTACTACACGAATCGATATCTGGTCGTGATTGAACCGGTTGCTGATTGCCAGGACCAGTGGTGCCATTTCATGATGCAGAGATCTGAAATTGAAGTTTTTCACTACACCAACCAAAGGAGGCATCTCATCTTTGCTGCTAAAAACAGTAAATAACTTTCCGTAGGCTTTATCCCAGCCGATAACCTGGACAGCCGATTCATTCAGTACATATACAGTAGATGAATCAGGAATATTTTGCAGTCTCTCCAGATCTCCTTCAACCAATTCGATTTTCATGGTTTCTATGAAATCATTATCAACTGTTATGACAAACATACTCAAAGAATTTAACTGTCCTTCATAATAAACACTTTGGTGGAAATTAGCGGATCCTGGAACAAAAGAGGAAGCTGTAGCTTTTACTACATAAGGAGATTTCTTTACCTCCTCCTTAAATAGTTTAATTTTGTTTGAAACGGCTTTTCCGTATACAGAAATATTTATCACATGTTCTTTATCCAACCCCAGATCCTTGACATGCACGTATTTCAACTGTTTTAAAATAATCAGGCTGCTGATGATCAATAGTGTTGAAATGTAAAATTGAAAAACCAGCAGTACCTTTCTTAAGTTCACATCTTTCCGACTGACCTTGATGATCCCCTTCAATACTGAATAAGGCTTGAAAGATGTAACATAAAATGCAATATAACTCCCGGATAAGATCCCAATAACCAGCGAGATCCCAATCAGAACCAGGAGGAACAGGGGATTGGAATAATCTATCACAATATTGTTCTCCAGTACCTGGTTTATTGAAGGCAAAAGAACCAGTAATAAGATATTTGCAATCACCATT
>JAUVHQ010000152.1 GCA_030593185.1 Bacteroidota bacterium | reverse complement strand
ATGGTAATTCACAGAAATAATTGAAGTTAGTTTTATAGTAAGAATTTGATTACCAAGATGTATTTGAACGAAACTCAAAATAGAAAGAAAAATCTGCTTGCCTATTCAGAAGGCTGGATATCAATTGGTGTTAATATTCTGCTTTTTGGATTAAAATTCTGGGCAGGTATTGTTTCAGGTTCTGTTGCAATTATTGCAGATGCATGGCATACATTAACTGATTCTGTTAGCTCAGTTATAGTGCTCATTGGTATAAAGGTTTCAAAAAAGCCACCTGATAAGCACCACCCTTTTGGTCATGGCAGAGCTGAGCTTATCTCAACTCTTTTTATAGCGTTTTTCTTAGGGTGGGTTGCAATTCATTTTGTTACAGGGTCAATTGAAAAGTTAAGGCATCATGAACCAGCCGATTTCGGAACTGTTGCAATTATTGTTACAATTGTATCTGTTGTGCTAAAGGAAGCACTTGCCAGGTATGCTTTTTGGGTTGGAAGGAAGACCGGATTCAAATCGATGAAAGCAGATGGCTGGCATCATCGTACTGATGCTATTTCATCTTTGATTATTCTTGTTGGTATTCTGTTTGGCAGATTATACTGGTGGGTAGATGGAGTACTTGGTCTTGCTGTATCAATAATGATCTTCTATAGTGGTTACAAGATAATACAGGAAGCAATCAGTTCCCTGCTTGGAGAAAAGGCAGAACCGGACCTAATGGGAAAAATAAAAAGAATTGCTGATTCAGTTACAGAAATGGATATTCATCTGCATCACATGCATTTGCATGATTATGTTAATCATAAAGAATTAACCTGCCACATCAGGTTGCCTAAAGAGATGAAACTGGAAGATGCTTATAAGATTGTAACCATGATTGAAGATGGGATATACAAAGAAACTTTCATCGAAACCACAATTCATATTGATCCGAAGAGTTAGGAATTGCGAATACCCGAAAGATTCCCTAAAAATTTTCTCTCTCAATTATGGTCATAAAGATCATCAGGATCGGATTTATCCAGTTCAACAAGGAAAGATGCTATCTTTTGAGTAAGATCTGTCAGAAAGTGTTTTCCTTTTTCGGCAGTAGCCTTTGAAGGGTCGCCAATACCGGTATCATTAGATATCTTTTTCCATTCCCGTGGAGCCCAGACCCATCCTTCTTTTATTCCTGTAAGTTTGAAATTTCCGGCTTTCCCATCACCTGCTTCCTGAATAGGCAAGCAAATGTCTGGTTGGATATGCAGCATAATGCTGGTTTCCATTTCACCTGCATGGTCGCCAGGCTCATCAAAGTACTTTGAATTATCCAGGGTTTTATACCAGTCCAGGGTGCTAATAAATATCTCCGGTTGAATAACTTTTAGCTCCCTAATCATATTTCTGAATTCGTTACCACCATGTCCGTTTAAAATAACCACCTTTTTTATCCCTTGTGTTACAAGTGATTTAATAACATCCTTAAATACTTCGAATTGAGTGCCCGGGTTCATGTTTATACAAAAGGGTATGTCAATATGACCTGTATTTACACCGAAAGGGATTGTTGGCAGTACCATAATTTTCGCACCCTGTTCCCAGGCAATCCTGGCTGATTCAGCAGCAATATAATCAGTTTCAAGAGTATCAGTACCATATGGAAGATGGTAATTATGAGGTTCGGTTGCTCCCCAGGGAAGAACAGCAACCTCCCAATCTTTATCCTTAACATTTTTCCATTGAGTGTTTTGAAGAACGTACGGAAGTTTTTTCATAGTATTTAAAACTGTGGGTTGATAATTAGAATTTTACAATTATTTGTTCATCAGAATCTTTGCTTACAGATGCAACTTCCTTAAGAACTTTTTCAAGTCCTTTATCAGGATCACTTACCTTAATTGTATATTTCCCTTCCCTAAATACTTTATGTCGAAACCTGTTTCCATTTATCCGCAATGTATATACAATATCTTTATTTGTTTCATCAATTACCTGGATAACAGGATTGGTTATTCCTTCGACAACGATCTCAGGAAGGTAAGCAACAGCCTCCTTTCCGAAATTATCAAGCTGGTTTATTTTTACAGGCCAGCCATTATATTGCTTTGCATCCGGTTTTGACGGATCGACAAATCTTGGCCAGCATTCGATAGTAATGTCCCTGGTATCTTTATTAAACCTGACTATCCCATATCCGGTAGCACGGTCATACAGGTTAGATGGTTTCTTTCCTGTAAAAACGGGGTTTGAGACAGCGTATACGGTTATCTTATTATCAAAACCATCCGAAAAATCACCTGTATATTTAGGAGCACCTGGCTTGGGGTTCTTCCCGGGTTCTGCCGGGAACCATCTTCGCGGCCAGATATTGGAGATTGCCGGAACACAAAGTGCAAAACCTCCGTCATGCCATTGATCCACACCATATTGTATTGTGCTTCCAAGATGCTGGTCACCGGCAATATGCAGGGCAAACCCTTTTCTCATTGCCTTAATTGCATTGTTCCTTCCTGTTTGTGGCCATCCGTCTGAATCCATATCCTGAACAGGTCTGTCGTCAGGAGGGTATTCCCCTTCGATAAGGATACGAAGCTTTGGGACATTGCGGTCATGGTGTTCACTTCTGGGTAGTGTGGTAACATTTGCAAAAATTGTTTGCGACAACACCACTTTCATCCAGGTTTGACCAGACCAATCTTGTGCCCATTGATCAAGAAAATCAAGCTGACGCTGACCCAGAAGAACAGCACCTGGTACATCTCCCTGAGTAGCTGCATTCCAGTTACGATTTTGTGCCCAGCCATTGTCGATCCTTGCTTCAGGCAGTAAGGGCCCTGGTGCAGACTTGAATTTTCTGTCTTCAATAATGGCAAAACTTATTCCTGCGTATTGAAGTTCAGTATAATAAACGCCAATGCCTTGTTTTACAGGAGTTGGATCAAATGGATCAGGCAGGTGACTGGTTTGGGTTCTCTCTACCATTTTCACCCATTCATGGGGCATTTTGTATCCACCCATATCCTGAGCAGTACTTCCTGATAAACCCGGTGGTGTTGCTTTTCCTTCTGCACCCCAAATATTTCCATGATATACATCGTGATCATCGGGGATACTCACGGCTGGTCTGTCTCTTAACAAATCACCATATGCCCAGCCATAGAGGTACCATTTTCGCAGATAATCAAGCATGGCTTTGTCAATTGGTGAACGTTGAACACCAAATCCGGCTACACTTTCGTATATCTGATCCCCTGAAAAGAACAGCAGGTCGGGATCATGATATTTAATTGCCTGTACCAGGTCTTTATTGGGGAATCCGAGATCATTGTTTCCTGTAAAAACTGCTACAACAATTTCATTTTTCTCATTCGGTTCTTTCCTGATTATCCCTTCCCGGGAAAATCCTTCCAGCTTATTATTTTCTGTAAACAATTTGTAAGACAGGCGATATGGTATATCTGAAGTTTGATGCCAGCTTTCAACTCTAAAAGTAGCAGTTCTTGAAAATTTGTCAATAATTGCTTCTCCAACAGGTTTCCAGCTACCATCCTGTTTCTCTATTTCCAGGACAACTTTTTCTCCGTCTTTATTACAAACAGGAGGCATCTGGGCTGTCATTTTTAATATTCCATCTGTAAGAGTGTACTGGGAGAATAAAATGGGTCCAAACCGGCGTTCAGGAAAACACTTGATTTTTTCTCCGGTTATACTCCAGTTATCAAACCAGCAACTGGATACTTTCCTGGTTTTTTCTGCTTCAGGGAAATTGCTTACCAGTGCAAGACTGCCCCGGAGATCATCCGGTGACAGACCATCTTTCTCGATACGGGCCAATGATTCACCTGTTTCCTGACTGAATGCCTCAAGAACAAGATCATAGCTATTCTCATTTTGTTTTCCGGTTACCTTAAGTATTATTCCTTTTTCCAGATGTGGCTTTAGTACTTGTACATTTCCATTGTGTTTAACATTGGGTTCACTAATGAAAAGATCGCCTTTTGTGGTTACACCAAGATTAAGCCCTTTCCCGTAAATTGCATCATCACGGTAATCATCAAATTCTCCTTTTGCACCGATACGCATGCCGATCCAGTTATTATCTGAGGGTTCACTTTCAGGGTTTACCAGTCCGGTTGTAACAGATACCGAAAAGTCTCCATTGTTTTCACTTAACCTGCAAGTGAGGAGATTGACATTCCGGTTCCGGTCAGAAACAAGGCAATAGATCCTGCCATCATTTATCTCCCAATCCTGGAGTCGGTTAGCCCAGAAATCCGGACCAAGCCATGTCCTGTTGATGTTATCCGGCCAATAATGACTGAACTCGTTAAACGGTTCGGTATTTTTGGTACACGAATTTCCTGCAAGCAGAAATAATACGAGAATGATTTTTGCTTTATTTTTCAACATAATATAATGCTTTTTTGCCTATTTCTTATTTACCTGGATTACCCGATTGTTCTAAACTATTTAATTTATTATTTAGTTGAATTTTAACTTGTGCAGGGAGAGATACAAGTTTCATGCTTTCCTTGTATAAAGAAACGGCTTTTTGTTTAGCGCCTGATTCTTCATAAATATTCCCAAGTAAGAAGATTGCATCAACATAACCGGGATCTTTTTTCAGGATTATTTTCAGTTCACCGGTTGCTTGTTTTGTTTGCCCGTTCTGATTCAGGAAAAATGCATAGGTATATCCGTACTTTGGATTGTCAGGATTGGATTTCCATGCCTGCCGGCTATATTCGATTGCTTTATCCGGATTTTCTTTTGCCACGAGAATACTAAGATTATATGCCGATACGGCAGATCCAGGATTTATTTCAAGAACTTTTTCCAGATATTTAATTGCCATATCTGATTTTCCCGTTTCTGCAGACAGAAGTCCCATATTAAGATTTGCTGCTTCGCTTTCCGGGTTAATCACAAGTGCTTGTTGCAAACTTCTTTCAGCATTGGCAGGATCATTTAGCTGCGAATATACTATACTGCTGTTTATTAAAGGTTCGAGCGCCTGATCGTACAATCTACTTGCAGTTTCATATGAGAGAATAGCTTTATTAAGCTGCCCCTGAAAGTGGTAAAAGTTTCCCAGGTTGTAATGAGAACTCCAGTCATCATGCCGTGTAACCAGGGAATTTCTATATTCTTCAAGAACATTGTTTACAATTTGTTTTTCCTCACTAGTAAAATTATAAATTGGAACAGCTGATAATGAAGATGCTGCCGCGAGTCTGACTGCCCTGTATTTGTCTTTTGCTGCCTTGAGCAATTTCTTAATTACTTCAGAACGGGGATTCGAAATCATGGCATTAGCGGCTGCTGACCTGACAAGCGGAGATTTATGATTAAGTTTCTTCTCAATAGATGGCCATTTTTCTTCAGATTCACAAGCGGCAAGCAGGCGGATCAGGGATGTAGTAAATACGGCATCCATCCGGTTGCTGTCAATAGCTTCCAACATCTTATGCAGGTTACTCCAGTTTTCTTCACGTGCAGCCTTGATCAAACCGGCATTGTACATAACCGGTGCCTGGTAATCACGGTCTTTCCATTTTCTCACAAACTTATCAGCCCAACCGGCACTCATATTATTATGGCATATATTACATGCATTAGGTGATTCAAACCTGATAGTGGCTGATGGCATTGGTGGTCTCATGGAGTGGTCGCTCCTTATCATTCTTCCGAATTTAGTTTTAGGCATGTGACAGTTTATACATCGACTACCCTCACTGTCAACAGGATGATGAGTATGTGCTTCAGGATTACTGACATTCTCC
>JAUVHQ010000330.1 GCA_030593185.1 Bacteroidota bacterium | reverse complement strand
ACACCCCGATACACTTCGCTACGGGGCAGGCGAATTCAACAGATTTACACTAATATTTTATCTTTTATCCGTGATTATCTGCAGTATCCGTGTCATCCGTGTTCCATTTTTACTCATTTGTAAGTAACTGGCAACTAAGCTTAATTATTATATTTTTCTAAGTTTTCTCTTTTTATATATTAAATGAAACCTTAATATGTCATTTCAAACAAGAATTTCCTAAAATCCTAAAAGCTCTTATCTTCCCCTTCCTCAGCCTTAGCCTTAGCCTTTTTTTTATTCCTATCCTCAATAATTCAGGTTATATTTGCTCACATGAAAGTTACTTTTTTAGGTACCGGTACTTCTCAGGGTATTCCGGTTATTACATGCGATTGCGATATATGCCGGTCGGATGATCCAAGGGACAAACGACTTCGTACGTCTGTACTTATTGAAACGGAAGATGCTACTTTTGTTATTGATGCGGGACCCGATTTCCGGCAGCAGATGCTACGTACAGGGGTGCGCAAGTTAGATGCTATTCTTTTAACACATGAGCATAAAGATCATATTGCCGGAATGGATGATGTGCGTCCATTCAATTTCAGGTCACGCCAACCCATAGATATTTTTGCTGAAAAAAGAGTACAGGAAGCTGTAAAAAGGGAATACTCTTATGTTTTTGCGGAATTGAAATATCCGGGTGTACCACAAATGAACCTCCATACTATTGATAGTAGTATCATAGATGTCCGCGGGTTGAAGATTATACCCATACGTATTTACCATTACCGGCTTCCTATTTATGGTTTCAGGATAGGTGACTTTACATATATCACTGATGCGAATTTTATTCCGGATGAGGAGAAAAAGAAAATATCTGGTACACGGATACTGGTTATTAATGCCTTGCAAAAACGGAAACATCTAACCCATTTTAATCTCGATGAAGCGCTGGCTGTTATAAGAGATATTTTACCTGAAAAAGCTTACCTGACCCATGTTAGTCATACAATGGGGAAACATTCGGAACTGCAGAAAGAACTCCCTGAGAATGTTTTCCTGGCATATGATATGTTGTCAATTAACATTAACCCTATAAGTAACTATTCAGCAAACCGGTAACCGTTTCAACGGTTTTAACATGTTTGAATTTATGTAAATAAGTTGTACATTAAAACCGAAAATCAGAATCTTGAAATATGAGTCCACTCCGAAAATAGACATAATAGTAAAATGCCACTAAGACTCCAAAACACAAAGATACACAAAGAATAGACCATCAGTATTTTATACTTGGTGAGTTCTTTGAGTCTTCGCCTGCCCTGTAAGAAGGAACGACTGTACCGGGGTGACTTTGTGGCTAAAAAGGCTTATCGGATTATGCTCAACTATTGAATTAACTTAAAACAAATTTTATGGAAAAGAAGGAAGTATATATTGTTTCAGCTGTCCGTACACCGATTGGCAGTTTCGGAGGTTCTTTGTCTTCTTTGAGTGCAACCTCTTTAGGTGCCATTGTAATTAAAGACTCTGTAGAGAGGGTCGGGATTGACGGTTGCGATGTGGATGAAGTTTTTATGGGAAATGTTCTTTCTGCTGATCTTGGGCAGGCACCTGCCAGGCAGGCTGCTCTTCTTGCAGAATTACCGGATTGCACTCCATGTACTACAGTGAATAAGGTTTGCAGCTCAGGAATGAAAGCTATTATGCTGGGCGTACAATCAATACTTACAGGTGATAATGATATTGTTGTTGCCGGTGGGATGGAGAGCATGTCTAATGTTCCGTTTTATCTGCCGGGACACCGGACAGGGCATAAGCTTGGACACTCAGAACTAATTGACGGCATGGTGAAAGATGGTTTATGGGATGTGTATAACGACTATCATATGGGGTGTGCAGCAGAATTATGTGCGCGGGATATGAAAATAAGTCGTGAGCAGCAGGATAAATATGCCGAAGAGTCATACAGACGATCTGCAGCAGCTACGGAAAAAGGACTTTTTAAGGATGAAATTGTCCCGGTTGAGATCAAACAAAGAAAAGGTGATCCGGTAATTGTTGATGTGGATGAGGAATTTTCGAAAACAAATTTTGAAAAGATACCGAAATTAAAACCGGTTTTTGAAAAAGATGGTACAGTAACTGCTGCGAATGCTTCAACTATAAATGACGGCGCTGCAGCGGTTGTATTGATGTCTCCTGAAAAGGCTGAGGAGACAGGTATAAAACCAATAGCACGAATTATTGGCTATGCAGATTTTGCACAGGCTCCTGAATGGTTCACAACTGCTCCTGCAAAAGCCATTACAAAAGCTTTGAAAAAAGCAGGACTAAAGCAGAATCAGGTGGATTATTTTGAAATAAATGAAGCATTCTCGGTTGCAATGATCGCTACATTGAATGAACTGGACCTGAACAGTGACAAGGTTAATATTAACGGAGGAGCTGTTTCTCTGGGTCATCCAATAGGTGCTTCCGGAGCGCGAATAGTTGTTTCACTTATTAACGTTTTAAAACAAAATAATGCAAAATATGGAATTGCCGGATTGTGTAACGGGGGAGGTGGAGCTTCGGCACTTGTTTTGGAGATATAATTCTGTGAATAATATTCAAATGTTAAAGTTGAGTCCACTACGAAAATAGATAAAAAAATAAAATGCCACTAAGACTCTAAAACACAAAGATTCACAAAGAGCGGACAATCAATATTCTATACTTGGTGAGTTCTTTGAGTCTTCGCCTGCCCCGTAAGGAGGTTTACCCTGTGAAATTGCTTGCCCTATGTAATCCACGAAGTGGTGCAACGCAATTACACAGGGCGGGCAATATTTAACAGGGAACGACTGTACCGGGGTGCCTTTGTGGCTAAAAAGACTTTTCG
>JAUVHQ010000251.1 GCA_030593185.1 Bacteroidota bacterium | reverse complement strand
AAATAATATTTGTACTTTGCGTTCTTAGCGCATCCTTAGCGTACTTGACGGTTAATTCTTTTAAAAATAGGGCTAAGTGTTGCAGTGTTACGGATTACGGCTTTCGAGTTATACTGAAGAACCATATTGAATGTAGAATATGCCAGGAATTATAATAGATAATATTAAAGATATTGATTTCGCTGCTGCTGAATTACTTAAAGAATTTGAGGGTCAAAGAGTGTTCGCTTTCTTTGGTGAAATGGGTGCTGGCAAGACAACATTCATCCAGGCTTTGTGCAGGAAATTGGATGTAATTGACATAGTTAACAGTCCAACTTTTACAATTGTAAATGAATACCATGCAGAGAACGGTATTGCAATTTATCACTTCGATTTTTTCAGGATAAAAAAGATTGAAGAAGTTTTTGATTTTGGGTATGAGGATTATTTTTATTCTGGAAACTACTGCTTTATCGAATGGCCGGAATTAATAACTGATATTTTACCTGATAATACAATTCTTGTAAAAATTATTGTTAATAAAGAAGGTAAAAGGATACTTGAAATAACAAAGCTTCACAAATAATAAAAAGGGCTTTACTTTTTAAATGGAACTGTTAAATTTGAATGGCTATAGAATAAGGCTGAGGCTAAGGCTAAGGGAAAAAGGAGAAAAAAGAAATAAGACAAATTTAATAGCGCCTATGCTATAGTTCCGGCGTAAGCATAAGGCTAAAATGAGTACTCAAATCTCTTAGCCTCAGCCTTAGCCTTTAATACGAGAATGATTATTAAATTAATATAACCCGGTATATATCAATGAATAATTTTGAAATTCCGATACATATTAACTAATTTGCAGAGAAATCTTCTCTGTTTTAAATAATTGATAAACATGAACCAAGATACCAGGTCAAACCACTTTTCATTGAGCAGTCACGGTTTACTTCCACAGGAAGAAATACTCGAAGTAGGAAAAAAGCGGAAAAAACTGATTATTGGGATACCTTGTGAAGATCCTAAACAGGAAAATCGTCTGGCCCTTACACCCGAGGCTGTTGAACTGCTTGTTGGTAATGGGCATGATGTGCTTATTGAAAAGGGTGCAGGCAAAAATGCCAGTTATTCAGACACAGATTATAGCGAAAAGGGTGGTTTTATTGTTGATACAAGTGAGGAAGTATTAAAAGCAGATATTATTCTTAAAGTTGCTCCGTTAACCCTTAAGGAAATAAATTTATTAACTGGGCAACAACTGGTTTTTTCATCACTTCAGATAGCCAAACAATCTGAAAAGATTATTAGAGCACTTGTTCAGAAAAAAATAACAGCTATTGCATTTGAAAACATTATGGACAAACATGATCTCTATCCTGTTGTCAGGTCAATGAGCGAAATTGCTGGTATTACTTCTGTTTTGGTAGCGGCAGAATATTTGAGTAATGTCAGAGGTGGTAAAGGTGTTATGCTGGGAGGGATTACAGGGATTACACCGGCAGAGGTTGTGATACTTGGAGCAGGAACGGCTGCTGAATATGCAACAAGAGCAGCTCTTGGTCTTGGAGCTACTGTGAAAATTTTCGATCAATCGGTTCATTATCTGAGGGAAATTCAGAATTTAATAGGGCATCGCCTGCAAACTTCGGTGTTTCACCCTCAGGTACTTGAAAAGAACCTTAAATCGGCAGATGTTGTTATTGGGGCCGTCAATTTACACGGAGGGGAAGGGCCTCATTTTTATATTACTGAGGATATGGTTAAAGTCATGAAAAAGGGTTCTGTGATTGTTGATATTAGTATCGACCAGGGAGGATGTGTGGAAACCTCAGAGAGCCGTACCCATAAAGACCCGGTATTTGAAAAACACGGAGTGGTGCATTATTCAGTTTCTAATATCCCGTCACGCGTAGCCCGTACTGCTTCTATCGCGTTAAGCAATGTTTTTGTTCCTATTCTTCTTGAACTTGGTGAATCGGGAGGCTTACAGGCACACCTAAAAGAGAATAAAGGTCTCAGAAAAGGAGTTTATCTGTTTAATGGCATATTAACCAATAGCATTATTGGTAATAAATTCGGGATCCTTTCGAAAGATATTGACCTTCTTCTTGCTGCATTTTAGGAAGAAGGCTGAGGGTGAGGCGCCTTAGCCTTATTCTAAACTTAATTTCTTACTTTTGCTTCAAATTTTATCAGACAGGTAATGTTCCGGATTGTTTATGGTATTGTAATTAGGTTTTATGGTCTGGGGATCTGTTTTGCATCTTTGTTTAATAAGAAGGCAAAGCAATGGATAACAGGCAGAAGAGACCAATGGGAAAAGATAAATATCAATTTAGTAAAACAGGAAAATACTGTCTGGTTCCATTGTTCGTCATTAGGTGAATTTGAACAGGGAAGACCTGTGATTGAAGAATATAAAAAGCATAACCCAAATGCATTCATCCTGCTCACTTTCTTTTCTCCATCAGGATATGAGATTAGGAAGAATTATGAAAATGCTGATCTGATCCTCTATCTTCCTTTAGATATGAAAAGGAATGTGACAAAATTCCTGAATCTTATTAAGCCTAAATTTGCCGTTTTTGTAAAGTATGAATTCTGGTATAATTACCTTCATCAATTGTGGTTAAGAAATATTCCTCTGTTTCTTATATCTGCTAATTTCAGGGAAGACCAGTGGTTTTTTAAAAGCTATGGGAGGTCATTCAGGAAAATGCTTGGATATTTTTCCCATATTTTTGTGCAGAATGAACAGTCGTTAAAAATTCTCACCCGGTATAGTGTTGAAAATGTAACTATTGCAGGTGATACTCGTGTTGATCGTGTGTATCATATATCAAAAGAGGTTAAAGAAAACAGGATTGCAGAGAAATTCAAGAGGGAAAAAATGCTGATAGTTGCCGGAAGTACCTGGAAACAGGATGAAGAAATCCTTATTAAATATATTAATGAATCGGGGGATAATATAAAATGGATCATAGCTCCGCATGAAATAAAAAATGAGAATATTTCAAGAATACAAAAAAGCATTATTAAACCATCGATAAAATATTCAACACTTAAAGAAAAACAGGATTCAAATGCCGAAGTGTTAATAATTGATAATATTGGAATGTTATCATCACTTTATCGATATGGAAATATAGCATATATCGGAGGAGGATTCGGGAAAGGCATCCATAATATTCTTGAACCTGCAACTTTTGGAATACCTGTTATTTTCGGACCTAATTATAAAAAATTCCGTGAAGCATGTGAATTAAAAGAACAAGGAGGAGCGATATCTGTTAATAATTTTTCTGATTTGGAAAAGGCTTTTAATGAGTTGATATATAAGAATGAAGTGCGTCAAAAAGCAGGTAATATTTCTAAGCAATATATTAAAAAAAACCTGGGTTCTGCACAGTTAATTGTTGACAAATTGTTAACTATTTGATTTGGTTTGAATATGCCTTTATGTCTATTTTTATAACCCTTTTTCAAGGGTGGATTATATGTTTTTATCTCACTTATTCGTTTTATATTATAATCCGGAATAGCTTGATAATGCAGAAAAATAATAACAAAATCAATAAAGATTCCTTAAAGATATCTTCATCTTTTCTTAACAATTAATTTAATTATTAAGTGATAATCTTGACAAAAATTACTTTTAACCTTAATTTAATCTATTAAATCTTATGAAATCATTTTTTAAAACTATTGTTTTTATCCTGTCATTAGGGCTGTTATCAACGGCTGCATTTGCACAGGGAACTACCACTTCAGGTATGAATGGTAGAGTAATAAACACAAATGGAGAAACTCTGCCGGGTGCTACAGTAATAGCTGTACATATACCTACTGGTTCTCAGTTTGGTGGAATTACCGATACTGAAGGTTATTTCCGTCTTCCCAATATGCACGTTGGTGGCCCTTATAAGGTGAGTGTATCCTTTGTGGGTTATGAAGCGTTTGAGAAGGATGGAATCTATCTTAACCTGGG
>JAUVHQ010000007.1 GCA_030593185.1 Bacteroidota bacterium | reverse complement strand
GCTGATATGTTCGAGAGATTCGGTGCACAGAAAACACCCTGGGGCATTGCGGAATCTCCGCTGCTTGACAGGGACCGGATCATCCTGACCCCCGGGGGCAAGGAGCATAATGTGGTGGCTCTTGACCGTTTTACCGGGGAGACAATATGGACCGGCAAAGGAAACGGCGAACCATCTGCCTACTGTTCACCCATCCTGGTACAGCAAAACTATACACGGCTAATAGTTACCATGACAGCCGAATCGGTCATCGGTATTGATGCGGAAAATGGACATACTTTCTGGAGAATAGAACATAGACAGAAACATAATATAAATGCAAACAGCCCAGTGTATAATAATGGCATGGTGTTCTGTGCCAGTGCTGAAGCTGATACCACAGCAGAAGGCCACATAATGATACGGCTTTCTGAAGACGGGAAAACAGCTGAGGTTGGGTGGCGCAACAAGAAATGGTTCAACCTGTTGGGCGGGATTATCCTGCATAATGGATGTATCTATAGTTCGACTTTCAATAAAAAGGAATGGTATTGTATTGATGCCGAGACAGGTAATCTCAATTTTGTTTCGGACCAGGTGTCGGGGGGAGCGATTATTTTTGCCGGGGGTCTCTTTTATTGTTACGGGACTGACGGAGTTATGGCACTGATTGAGACGGATGAAATTGATTGCAGGGTGATCAGCAGTTTCAAGGTGCACCTGGGAACCGACCAGCACTGGGCTCACCCGGTCATTCATGATGGGAGGTTGTATATGCGTCATGGGGATGCCCTGATGTGTTATGATATAGCGGCTAAATAAGGCAGGAACGGCTACAAACCCGGCCGCAGACCCAACAGCAGACCCGTCACATTTTTGTGTAATGACCCGGCAGTTGACTGTATGAATGGGTATCTATTCTTTGTACTAAAGGTAATGTGCATGTAGTTTTTTACTAACGATTGTGGCATGTGTGAAATTATTGATTACGCATCTGTAGTGCTTGTTTTATATCGTATTACATAACTTGCGAACTCAACGAAGTTATATTCCTATACATAAAATAATTGGCTTTTAATTTTTTTTTTTGGAACTTTACTCTAAATCAATACACCATTATTATGTTAGACCCTGCGATTTATCTAAAAGAAATTCATTACCTGGCAGTGGCAATAGCAACTATTGCCGGATTTTTACTTGGAGTTCTCTGGTATGCAACACCGTTATTCGGTAATGCATGGATGAAAGAACTGGGACTGAAAAAAGAGGATTTTCCCGGTCCTGTAGTGCCAATGATTGTAACCATCATCCTAACCCTGGTCATTGCTTTTTCACTGGAAGTGTTGATTATCGGATTGGATATTGCATCTGTACAGGGTGCTGCCCTTTTAGGATTATTGGTTGGAATTTTCTTCCTGGCTACTAACATGTTATCTGATTACTTGTATAATGGCTGGTCAAAAAAGCTGTTCCTGATCCAGGCAGGATACAGGGTTGTAATGCTAATTGTTATGGCTGCAATCCTGAATTTGTGGCGGTAAAAAAGGCTTCTTACAAGAAAAGTATTAGTTTTGGTTTTACTTCTTAACTGAGTTAAAAAAAACTCAGGCAGAGAAGTTGTTTGCTTAAAAGTACTTTAATAAAGCGGAAATAGTGAATACTAACCAGACTGAAGATAATAATACAGTAATTAATATCTCACATCTTACAAAAAGTTTTGGCGACCTGGTTGCTGTTGATAATCTTGATCTCCGGATATTTCAAGGTGAAGTTTTTGGTTTTCTTGGACCAAATGGTGCCGGGAAAACCACTACAATAAATATGATATGTGGTCTATCCAAACCATCCGGGGGAAAGATAATTTTTCAAAATTATTCAAAACAAAATAATCCCAATATCCGGGCACAGATTGGTATCTGCCCACAGGAAAATATCTTCTGGCCTAAACTCACCTGCCGGGAACAGTTACATTTCATGGGTAGAATGTACAAGCTTTCAGCCGGTTTATCTAAGAAAAGAACAACTGACCTTTTAGAGATGATGGGGCTAAAAGAAAAATCAAATGTTCTTGCAGATAAGTTATCTGGCGGGATGAAAAGACGATTAAATATCTGTATGGCATTAATACATGACCCGGAAATCCTTGTTCTTGATGAACCCGAAGCAGGATTAGATCCTCAGAGCCGTGTTCTGGTTAGAGATTTCATAATAAGTCTTAAACGTGATAAAACCATCATTCTTACTACTCATAATATGGATGAAGCTGACAGGCTATCCGACAGAGTTGCAATAATTGATCATGGGAGATTACTGAGTCTGAATACGCCTTCATGGCTCAAGAAATCAATTGGGGAAGGAGATCTTGTCGAGATCATACTTGAAACAGAAAAATTCCAACGTGCAGATGAGATGGTTAATTCCTTAAAAAAACTATGTAAACAGGTAAAATTTAGTGAAAAAGCATTAATAATCAAGTCAAAAGGGTTAATCGGACTGATCCCCGGGATCACAGAGATCATTAATAATCATGGAAATAAGGTGATGGAAATAAGATTAAGGGAAAACACCCTGGAAGATGTATTTATTTACCTTACAGGGAGAAAATTAAGATAATGAAGCTTCTAAGTGTTATAAATAAATGTACCAGGGAGCAGATCCGGAACTTCTGGATCTTAATACTTACCGTATCCATGGCTCCTTTCTTCGTATTTATTTATTATCTGATCATTGAATCCACCAAGCCTCACTATGATTTGTTGATACTGAACAGGGATAATGGAATCCAAACAATGGGAGCTACAATAAACTATGGGGATTTGTTGATTCAGAGTGCTGAAGAGTTTGAAAATGACACATCAGAAATACCACTGTCAATAACTAAATCAGACAATAAGCATACAGCACTCAAAAGGCTTAGAACTCTTAAGGCAGATGCTCTGGTAATAATTCCAGAAAATTTTTCTGAAGTAATCCATAATCCTGATATGGCTAATGATACCATAAATACAGAAATTGAATTTATTGGTGATCTTACTAACATTAATTACATGATCAGTGCAATCTGGGCCAACGAGATCCTTAATCAATATATGCAAGAATTAACACAAGAGAACAAACCAATAAAAATAAAGGAAACAAGCCTTGGTTTTTCAGGTAGTATTAATGATTTTGATCTTGTAGTACCGGGAATACTTATTCTCTCTATTATCATGTTAATGTTTTCAGCTACTGTTGCCATAGTTACTGAAGTGGAACAAAAAACCATAATCAGACTAAAGTTGTCGAAAATTACTGCTTTTGAGTTCTTATCAGGTGTAAGCATTGTTCAGATCGTTGTTGGTCTTGTTTCCGTTCTGTTAACCGGAATTATTGCACATTGGCTGGGATTTGATTTCAGAGGTTCCTTCTGGAGCTTATTGCTTATAGCTGTTTTAACCAGCGTATCAATAATTGCTTTTAGTCTTATACTGGCTGCTATAACAAAAACAGTGAGTGAGGTATTGATTGTTGGCAATTTTCCCCTGTTCCTGTTTATGTTCTTTACAGGAGCTGCCTTTCCCCTTGAGGCAAAGGAGCTTTTCACTATAGCCGGATACTCAGTCACATTACCGGGATTAATGTCCCCAAGTCACGCCATTATTGCACTTAGAAAGATTCTGATTCTTGATATGGGACTGAAAGATGTTGTTCCTGAAATTATTGCGGTAGTCCTGCTGACAATAATTTATTTTCTTATTGGCATTTGGGCTTTCAAGGCACGGCATATGAAAGTTGAATAGTGGAAAAGAGTTAAGAGTTAAATGTTATAAGTTAAAGATTAGTAAATTGCACTTGTCGGTTACGGGCAGGAATTTATAGATTTCCGGGAGAAACACAAATAATATATAATCAAATTATCAACTAATCAGGAGGTTATCAAATGAAAAAAAACAAACGTTTAATTATTGCAACCCTTGCGGGTTTGCTTTGTGGTTTTATCTGTTTCTGGTTTGCTTCAAGTGGTCCCACCGACCTG
This sequence comes from Bacteroidota bacterium, assembly GCA_030593185.1. GTDB lineage: Bacteria > Bacteroidota > Bacteroidia > Bacteroidales > VadinHA17 > JADFUQ01. The sequence goes on along the minus strand of JAUVHQ010000007.1, from coordinate 16,591 downwards.
GCATGGCCTATTGCAATTCAGATCATTATCAGCCGTACATTGATCGGGTTTGCTATTGGTATCAGCAGATTTTCATTGGGACACTGGTCTGTCCACGGATTGGTGATGGGACTGATCTTTAGTTTACCCTTGGCATTCAGCGTATTGATGGCACCTGAAGATGTCGAATTCAGTAAAGAATTGATGTTTGCATCCACGGCTATCTTAGGAATGATCTATGGAGTGCTTATTGAAGTGATCACTTCAGTAATATTTAAAGTTAAAGTACAGGAATAAGGATACCTTCCAATTCCTTTTGATACAAGCCAAAATGTAAAAAGTAATGTTTTTATCATAAAATATTGTATATTTACAATATTTTGTTATATTTGTAGTATGAAATCGAGAAAAATATACAACAGGATTGCTCTTCTGCGTCATGAAAGGGGTATGACCCGGAAAGAACTGGCAGAAAAAACAGGTGTAAATTTTCAAACCATCGGATACCTTGAACGGGCAGAATACAATCCAAGTCTTGACCTTGCTTTCCGCGTTAGTGAAGTATTCGGGTTTCCGGTAGATTTTATTTTTTCTACCCAGCCACAGATACCAATCAGCGAGGAACTGCATAAAAGAATCCAAATAAAAAAATAATAACGAAATCAGTAGTTAAAGTGAACTTAAGTTAAGTATGTGAGTAAGGTGAAGAAAGGCAAAAGGCAAAAGGCAGAAGGCAAAAGTGAAGAGAGAAGAGCAAAGGGCGAAGAGGCGTGAGCTCGTAACCCGAAACTCGTAACATTTTAGACATTTTAGCATTCAAAATTTAAGCACAGAATAGTTACAAAAAAAAAGAATAATGAAAACATCTTATTCAAAAAAAAGAATTAGAACCGGTGTGGTAATCAATTATTTCGGATTGGCAGGTTCTGTAGTTATCTGGGAATTTTGTAGTAATTCTTATTGGAGCAACACAATGATAATAGCCGGGATAGTTACAATTATATTGCTATTATCCAGCTTAGTACCCACCTACTTTACAACCCGTATATGGCATTTTAACCATACGCCGGTAAGCAAGATGGATGAAAGAGAGTTGCAAATTTCTTCACATGCTTTGAGATATGCATACGGCATTTTCACTATTATTGCTCTGGTCACATTCTATTTGTACTCATTGGCTGAGCTTCAGGTAAGTGTGATACTTGCAGGGGGCATGCTTTATTTTGCTCATATTCTCCCGGCTTCAATCATAGCCTGGACCGGAAAATAAAACTAACCAGGATTGCTTTCCTTAGTCATTTAATTACGTTATTAATTACGTAATTAATAACGTTATTCCTGTTATGTATTCACCTTAGAAAAGACATGAATACGGAATGTTTTTTCAGAAGAAAAAAAACTCTTAATGAATTTCAGGCAGATCGTCTGATCTCAGGTTTTCTGCACTGGTTATCTCAATATAAGAAGCACCAGGTCCAGGGCCAAAGTTCCCTGCAATAACAACAACCAGGTCTTTTTCGGTGATTATTCCGTTACTGGTAAGTGCATCCAGTGCGTTATCAATAAAGAATTCACGCGAAGTATCTTTTAGTTCCATATAATGAGCATCCACTCCGTACGAAAGGGCAAGTTCACGCATGGTTCTTTTCGAGTAGCATTGGGCAAACACTGTTTTTTTACCCCTGAAACCGGCAAGGTTCCTGATAGTGTTTCCTTCAATTGTATCAGCGATAATTGCACCGGCATTTAGTCTGATTGAAGCTTTTACGGCCGACTTGGAAAGATATCCGGAAATTTCAGTGCTTAAAGGAATAGTTGGTGTATCATAGAATTCCTCCTTATCCTGTTCAGCCTGTATAGCAACCCTGGTCATAGTTTCAACCGAGCGAACAGCATATTTCCCATAGGCTGTTTCACCACTAAGCATTACAGCATCAGTCTGACCGTAAATAGAATTAGCAATATCACTTATCTCAGCACGTGTAGGCCTGGGATTATGTATCATGGAATGAAGTATTTGGGTTGCAATAATCACCGGTTTTCTTAAGGCAATACATTTCCGTACAATCATATTTTGCACACCGGGTATCTTTTCATACGGAACTTCAATAGCAAGATCACCTCTTGCTACCATTATTCCATAAACCTTTTCCAGTATCTCATCAATATTGTCCACCCCATCCTGATTTTCGATTTTGGCAATTATCTTTATTGGACTTTTATGTTTGTCAAGTATCTCTTGTATCTCCCTGACATCTTCTTTGCTCCTGACGAACGAATGGGCAATAAAATCCAAATTGTTTTCAACAGCAAAATGTACATACATCCTGTCCTTATCGCTAAGAGACGGGAGATTCATAGATACTTTCGGGACATTTACACTTTTACGACTTTTAATTATCCCGCTGTTACATACCTCGCACAATAAAGCATCCTTATTCTTCTCCACTACCTTTAACTCAATATCACCATCATCAATAAGTACGTTACTCCCTTCAGGAACATCATCCACAAACCCCTTATATGAAACATACAAACACTCATTGTTTGATTCCATCGCAGGATTACCCTTGATCTTAATTCTCTGACCCTGCGTTACCCTAATATCCAGTTCAGATTTGTTTGTTCGAACCTCCGGTCCTTTTGTGTCGAGCAGAATAGCAATATTTTCAGATACTTCTCTTACATTATTTATCACCTTTATAGAATCGTCCGGTGACTGATGTGCAGTATTGATCCTTACTACATTCATTCCCGCATTATAAAGTTCCCTTAGGAATTCAACACCGCATTTCTTATAGGAAATAGTCGCTACGATTTTCGTCTTCTTACGGCTCATGAGCTATGTCTGTTATTATTATTTTGTTACTTTTTCCTCCTTACAATTTCAATTAATCCTTCCAGGCCTAACCTGTAAGAATCAAGTCCGAACCCCATAATGGTACCGCGGCAAGCATGTGCGATAAAAGACATTTGACGATATTCTTCACGTGCAAGGATATTGGTAATATGTACCTCAATGGCAGGAGCTTCAACTGCAACCAGCGCATCAGCAATAGAAATTGAAGTGTGTGTATAGCCGCCGGCATTAATAATAATACCATCGTACGAAAAGCCTACCTCATGGATTTTATTTACAATTTCACCTTCAACATTTGATTGATAATGATCAATCTCTATTTCAGGATATTTCTCCTGAAGTTTCTTAAGGAAGGATATAAAATCACTTGTACCATAAATATTAGTTTGTCTTCTGCCAAGCAGGTTAAGATTGGGGCCATTGATAATTTTAACTTTCATGTGTTTATTTTATTTTTTACAAGAATATGACACAAAATTAATCAGATTATTCTTAGAATTGAATTAAAATTGCTTTATATTGTGTTTAATGTGGAATAAAAATATTTATAATTTTGAAATTTTCCTGAAACTGGAAAAATCTTTATCACCTAATTCCATATCGGCATATATTCATGATATCCATATGTTAACCCAGTACCTTGAAGCAGCACATATTGAGAAAGAACCTGCTGAGATTGAGTTATCGGATCTCCAGAAATTTGTTCAATATATAAGCGAACTGGGGGTGACTCCCCGCACACAGGCTCGTGTTATTTCAGGTATTAAAGCTTTTTTTTCATATATAATGTTTGAGGAGATAATTGAAGTTAACCCGACTGCCCTGCTTGAAACACCAAAGATCGGAAAAAAACTACCGGTAGTATTATCGGTAGAAGAAATTGACAGGCTGCTTTCTGCAATTGATCTGAGTAAATCTGAAGGCCAGAGAAATAAAGCCATGCTGGAAACGCTCTACAGTTGCGGGTTAAGAGTAACCGAGCTAATAAACCTGAAGATATCAAATGTGTATCCTGACCTGGGGTTTGTACGGGTCGTGGGAAAAGGAAATAAAGAACGGCTTATACCCATCAGTCCCAAAGCCCTAAAAGAGATAAATCTATATTACCAGGACAGGCGCAGGTTACCAAATATTGATAAAGGGGATGGAAATATTGTTTTTTTGAACAGGCGTGGTAAACGGTTAACAAGGGTTATGATATTTACCATTGTCAAAGATCTGGCAAATAAGATCCAGCTAAAAAAGAAAATCAGTCCGCATACTTTTCGTCACTCTTTTGCAACACACCTGGTTGAAGGAGGGGCTGATTTGAGGGCTGTACAGGAGATGCTGGGACATGAATCAATCCTTACCACCGAAATTTACACCCACCTTGACAGTGAATACCTGCGGGATACTATTATCCGGTTTCATCCCAGGTCGTAGTGTCAAGGCAAAAGGCAAAAGTGAAGAAGTAAGAAGTAAATAGTAAGAAGAAGAAGAGAATAATGAATACTGAATTTCGAATATAGAATGATGAAGTTAAGAAAAAAATAAATAGCTTAACCAGTAACCAGTGTCAAGTCAAAAGTGAAGAAAGAAGAAAGAAGAGCAAAGAATATGGATGAACCAGAAACCAGTAACCAGCTTCGTCCGCCGTAGTTTTAACGAAGGTGGATAACCAGCAACTTTCGTAACAATGGTTAATGAAAATAGTGCAAATAAAAAAAATATTGTTACTTTTGGCTCAATTTGCTAAAATTGAAAAAAAATATATACTAACACATTAAAACAGAGGTAATTATGTCAGAGATTAAAAGAGTTTATACATTTGGTAATAAAGAGGCTGAAGGTAGAACAGAATTAAAGAACCTGTTAGGCGGGAAAGGTTCAAATCTTGCCGAAATGAACAGGATTGGTATTCCAGTACCTCCCGGATTCACAATTACTACAGAAGTATGCACTGAATATTTTGAACTCGGAAGAGAGAAGGTTGTTGATTTATTGAAAGAGGAAGTAGAAAAAGCTATTGCTTATATAGAACGGATCATGGGAACAAAATTTGGAAGTAAGGAGAATCCTTGTCTGGTTTCCGTACGATCGGGTGCAAGAGCTTCAATGCCAGGAATGATGGATACGGTTCTGAACCTGGGTTTAAATGATGATACTGTTGAGAGTCTCTCCAAAAAAACGGAAAATCCCAGGTTTGTATGGGATTCTTATCGTCGTTTTGTACAAATGTACGGTGATGTGGTTCTGGGAATGAAACCTGTATCAAAAGAGGATATCGATCCGTTCGAAGAGATTATGGAGAACGTTAAGGAAGCCAAAGGTATTAAAGAGGATAATGATCTTGGTGTTGATGATTTGAAAGAGCTGGTAAAACAATTCAAGCAAGCGGTAAAAGAACAAACAGGAAAAGATTTCCCTGTTGATCCATGGCAACAGTTATGGGGTTCGATCATGGCGGTTTTCGATAGCTGGAACACACCAAGAGCAATTGTTTACCGGAACCTGAATCAGATACCTAACGATTGGGGAACAGCCATTAATGTCCAGGCTATGGTTTTCGGAAATATGGGTGAAAGTTCTGCGACCGGTGTAGCATTTACAAGGGATGCCGGCACAGGTGAAGATATTTTCAATGGAGAATACCTGATCAATGCACAAGGTGAAGATGTAGTGGCAGGCACCCGGACTCCACTAAATATTACAAAAGAGGGATCAATGCGTTGGGCAAGGTTGGCAAACATTTCTGAAGAAGAAAGAGCAACCATGTATCCGTCTCTCGAAGAAGCCATGCCTGAACTTTACAAAGAGCTCGATGATATACAACAGAAACTGGAGAACCATTACAAAGATATACAGGATCTCGAATTTACTATTCAGGAAGGGAAACTTTGGTTATTACAAACACGAAATGGAAAACGGACAGGTGCTGCGATGGTAAAAATCGCCATGGATATGCTTCAACAAGGGATCATCGATGAAAAAACAGCACTTTTACGCCAGGAACCGAACAAATTAGACGAATTATTACATCCGGTTTTTGACAAGAAAGCCATTGCCAGAGCAAACGTTCTGGCTAAAGGATTACCTGCTTCCCCGGGAGCAGCCACCGGTCAGATTGTGTTTTTTGCAGATGAAGCGGATAAATATCCCGAATCCATCCTTGTACGTATTGAGACATCTCCTGAAGATCTGGCAGGAATGGATATTGCAAAAGGTATTTTGACGGCTCGTGGTGGGATGACCTCTCACGCTGCTGTTGTTGCCCGTGGGATGGGTAAATGCTGTGTTGCCGGTGCCGGCAGTATTGTAGTCAATTATAAAACACGTACACTTTCTGTAGATGGTCATACCTTCGATGAAGGTACCTGGGTCTCATTAAATGGTTCAACCGGAGAATTATACGAAGGTAAACTTGCAACTATTGACCCGGAATTAAGCGGTGATTTTGGTGAAATTATGGATCTGGCTAACAAGTATGCCACGATGAAAGTTAGAACCAATGCTGACACACCAAAAGATGCAAAAATAGCAAGGGATTTCGGCGCTGTTGGAATTGGACTGACCAGAACAGAACACATGTTTTTCGAAGGAAACCGGATTAAAGCCATGCGTGAAATGATACTTGCTGATGATGAAGCCGGCAGGCGGAAAGCACTGGAAAAATTATTACCAATCCAGAGAGAAGACTTTGAAGGAATTTTCGAAGCTATGCATGACCTTCCAGTCACTGTTCGTTTACTTGATCCTCCTCTGCACGAATTTGTTCCCCATGAAGAAGAAAACCAGAAAGAAATGGCTGCAGAAATGGGAATTACGGTTGAAGAGATAAAAGCCAAAGTGGAAGCTCTGCATGAATTTAATCCCATGTTGGGACACAGGGGATGCAGGTTGGGTAATACGTATCCGGAAATTACAGAAATGCAGGCAAGGGCAATTATTGAGGCTGCATTAAACCTTAAATCTAAAGGTATTAAGGCTATACCTGAAATTATGGTTCCACTGACAGGCACTTTACAAGAAATGGAATTGCAGGAAAAAATTATCAGGGACACCATAGGAAAAGTATTCGAAGAAAGAAACGATACGATCGAATACCTGGTTGGAACTATGATTGAAATTCCGAGAGCAGCGCTGACCGCTGACGAAATTGCCAAATCAGCAGAATTCTTCTCTTTCGGCACAAATGACCTGACGCAAATGGGATTTGGATATTCACGCGATGATGCAGGAACATTTCTGCCAATTTACATTGAGAAGGGTTTACTGAAAAACGATCCGTTCCAGATTCTTGATCAGGACGGCATAGGCCAACTGGTTGAAATGGGAACCAGGAAAGGAAGGGAAACAAAACCTGATTTGAAAGTGGGTATCTGCGGGGAACACGGAGGTGAGCCGAGTTCTGTGGAATTCTGTTACAAGGTTGGCATGGACTATGTGAGCTGCTCACCCTATAGAGTGCCAATAGCCCGTCTTGCTGCTGCACAAGCTGTGCTTAAAGAAGAGTAAGAAGTAAATAATGTAGTAAGTAGGCAAAGAGCGGAGGGCGACTGGGCGAGAGGGCGAAGAAGAGAGAAGAATTTATTGCTCATAGCTTAACACGTAACACGCTTTGTCCGCCGTAGTTTTCTTTAAGAGCCGAAGCCTGGGCGAAGGCTCTAACGAAGGCGGGTAACTCGTAACACGAAACCATAGTGAAATATGCTCCTCCGTCGCATTTCACGTGGCAAGCCCGAAACTCGTAACATTGGAGTAGTAAGGAGGAAGAGATGAGAGATGAGATTAAAAAACAATAAAATTTGTTTTGGTAGAAAATTATTATGAAATTTGCAGATCATCAATATCTTTCAATATATGCAATTGATTGTATTGATATCAATAATAATATTAGCATACCTGCTCGGATCAATCCCTACATCTGTATGGGTTGGAAAGATTTTCTACAGAATTGACATCCGTGAGCATGGCAGTGGAAATGCCGGTGCTACAAACACCATCAGGGTATTAGGATGGAAAGCCGGTTTGCCTGTTATGATTGTTGATGTACTAAAAGGGTTTGCAGCTGTTACACTGATACGTTTTGTTCAGTCACCACCACCTGGAACCGATCAGTTTGTGAACTACCAGCTTATGTTGGGAGGGGCAGCTGTTATCGGACACATTTTCCCTGTTTTTGCAAGGTTCCGTGGGGGGAAAGGAGTTGCAACCCTGTTTGGAATGGTACTGGCTATCAGCCCATTTCCTACAATGGTTTGCGCAGGTGTATTTTTAATAACATTATTTCTTACAAAATATGTTTCGTTAAGTTCAATTCTTGCCGGATTTACATTTCCCGTTGCAGTTATTGTAATATTTCATACATCAGTTACTTCCATGGTAGTATTTTCAATAGCTGTATCTGTTTTGCTAGTCATTACCCACCAGAAAAATATAGGACGTTTACTGAGAAAGGAAGAATCAAAAGCAACTTTTCTTTTTCGTAATAAAGAAAAAAGCTAATCTAAGATCCGGAAAACTATAATTCACTTTCAAGTAGATTTTTTAAATCCTCGGATTTCAGTTTTGCCTTAATCTCGCCCGAGTTTGCCAGGGATATTTCTCCTGTTTCTTCTGACACAACAATTACCAGGGAATCGTTCCTTTCAGTCATGCCAATGGCTGCACGGTGACGCATTCCATATCTTGCCGGCAAGTATATATTCTCAGATGTTGGTAAAACGCATCTTGCTGCAACAATTTTTTTCCCTTCAATAATCACTGCTCCATCATGCAGGGGATTATTCTTAAAGAATATTGACTCAAGCATCCGGGATGAGCAATCAGCATTAAGAATATCTCCGCTTTCAATTATTGCACTTAAAACCGATCTGCGTTTCACAACAATAAGCGCACCGGTTTTTGACGCTGACATCCGTTTGCAAGCTTTTATTAAAGTATTTATATCCAATTTAGGCTTAGATGATAAGGTAACAGTTGAAAATATATTATCAAACGAAAACCGTTCATTAGAAATATACTTTGAACCCAGTATCAAAAGAAATCTGCGAATTTCCTGCTGAAAAACAATAATAAGTGCTATCACTCCAACACCAATAACCTGTCCGAATATGGTACTGATAAGCTCCATATTCAGTGCTTTAACAACAAGCCAGAAAAGATAAACAATGAATATCCCAATAAAAATATTTATTGCAACTGTTCCCCGTATAAGTCTGTATAACTGGTACAACAATACAGCAACCAATATTATATCAAGGATATCAAGAATTCGTATTGTGATAAATGCAGGGAGCATGGTTACTATATTTTCATTATTCAAAAGTACTTAAATACAATTACTTATTCAACTCTAAACTGATTAAGTCTATTCCGAAAAGTCAGAATTCAAAGATTTTAAAAATTTTTTACTCCAGAAGGACTGTCTCAAAAGAGAGTAATGGTTACAGTTCTTCTCTTTGCGGTCCTCTGTGTCTTCTTTGTGAACCTTTGTGTAATAATTATTTAAGAGCTAATCACAGAGAAACACAAAGAAGTCACAAAGAGTCACAAAGACTTTTCGGAGTGGATTCAACTCTTAAATTCATTCAATTTCTCAACAATTTTAATTGCTTCAACAGCTTCTTTTACATCATGAACTCTAAGAATATCAATACCTTTCATTAAAGCAACAGTATTAAGTACAACTGTGCCGTTTAGCGCTTCATCCGGTGTGCATCCAAGCAATTTCCCTATCATTGATTTTCTTGAAACCCCAACCATAATTGGTTTATTAAGAACTGCAAATAACCCTAACCCATTCATTAATTTATAATTATGATCGAGATTTTTTCCAAATCCAAATCCTGGATCAAGTATTACATCATCTACTCCAAGAAGTTTCAATTCCTCTACCTTGCCGGCAAAAACAGTTATGATATCCTTTACAACATTCTCATATTTTGGATTTTTCTGCATAGTCTGAGGTGTTCCCTGCATATGCATCATTACATAAGGAATTTGCAGATCTGCAATTGTACTGAACATTTCCTTGTCCATATCACCTGCAGAAATATCATTGATCATGTCAGCCCCATACTCTTCAACCATTTTCCGTGCAATTCCCGATCGGAATGTATCAATTGAAATTATTATCGCGGGAAACCTGGATTTCAGCACTTTTATAGTTTCAGATAACCGGCGAACTTCTTCCTCATAAGAAATAATAGCCGCTCCCGGTTGCGAAGAATAAGCACCAACATCAATAAAATCAACACCTTCCAGGATCATTTTCTCAACTTTACTCGCTATTTTCTTCTCCGTAGTATAGCGACCACCATCATAAAAAGAATCGGGTGTTACATTCAATACACCCATTACTTTTGGAACAGAGAAATCTATAAATTGTCCTTTGATTTTCATGCTATGATTTCTCGAAAATAATGTATCTTTAGGGTTCATTATTATTAACAAGACTGTAGTTACTTAGCAAAAGTAACTATTTTAATTTACATTCAAATCTATGCCTTTTGTTGTTATTGAAGGATTAGACGGTGCGGGTAAGTCAACACAGATCAACCTGTTGCAAGATTGGCTCGGGAAGAAAAGAATAGCATACAAATATCTGCATTTCCCACGCACTGACTCACAATTTTTCGGAGAGATGATTGCCAGGTTCCTGCGTGGAGAATTTGGCGATATAAGTAAGGTTGATCCTTACATTGTTGCTTTGCTTTACGCCGGAGACCGCATGGATGCAGCTTCATTAATACGAACCTGGATTAAAAGCGGGAACCTGGTTCTGGTTGACAGGTATGTGTTTTCAAATATTGCTTTTCAATGTGCTAAGCTCTTGAATCCTGATAAAAGGGAACTACTCAGAAAATGGATCCTTAAATTGGAGTATGAATATTACAATATTCCTAAACCGGACATTAATCTTTTTCTTAATGTACCTTTTAAATTTACTGCACAACGACTTAGTAGTGCCAGGGAAGGTTCGGAACGAGATTATCTGAATGGGAAACAAGATATTCATGAAGCAAACCTGGAATTTCAAAACAGGGTGAGAGAAGTTTACCTCCAGGAAATTGATTCAGACGAAAATATAGAAATAATTAATTGTTATAAATCAGATAATAAAATACTTACTCCTGAAAAGATTTTTGAAAAGATCCTGGCAACCCTTAAAACTCACAATATTTTATAACACGTTATATTCTATGATTCATACTTCACAATTCAGATTTAGATTGAAGCCGTTGATTATTTTTTTCCGGATAGTTATTGGTGCTATTTTTGTTTTCTCAGGTTTTGTAAAGGGGATAGATTTACAGGGTTCTGTTATCAAATTTGATGATTACTTTGTGGCTTTCGGAATGGATTTTCTTATACCGGCATCTCTCCCACTTGCCATTTTTCTTATATCCACTGAATTTATTATAGGAATCTCTCTGCTGTTTGGATACAGAACCTATTGGGGTACCTGGGGGGTATTAATATTTATGGCTGCTTTTACACCCCTGACCCTTGGACTTGCACTATTCAATCCTGTATCCGATTGTGGCTGCTTTGGTGATGCTATTGTACTTACAAACTGGCAAACCTTCTGGAAAAATGTTGTACTGATGATTATGGTACTTTTAATTTCCCATAACAGAAAAATAATTAAACCGGCTTATCCTGCTATAACAGATTGGTCAATTCTGGTTGTAATTTTTGTTCTTTTCACGGGTTTTTCTCTTTATAGTTACCGTCACCTGCCAATGATAGATTTCAGACCTTATAATGCCGGAACCAATATCCCTGAGAAGATGAAAATACCGGCAGATGCCCCGGTTGATGAATATGAAACAATTTTGATATACGAGAGGAATGGGATTAGAAAAGAGTTTAACTTAGAAAACTTTCCGTGGCAGGATTCTACATGGTCCTTTGTTGAACAAAAGTCAATACTAATAAATGAGGGATACAAACCGCCAATACATGATTTTATAATTTCAACCCAGGATGGTATTGGAATAACTGATATTGTGCTTTCAGATGAAGCATTTTCATTTATTCTTGTCTCTGCCGATCTGGCTAAGGCCGACAAAGAAGCTCTTCAAAAACTTGATACATTATCATTGTATTGTAATCAGACAGATATTAAGTTTTATTCCCTTTCATCTTCGACAAATTCAGAAATAGAACAAATTAAGATATCACAACAATTATCTTTAAATTTCTATTTCACTGATGAAACAACCTTAAAAACCATTATCCGCTCAAACCCGGGATTGTTACTTTTAAAGGAAGGCATAATACTTGCTAAATGGCACTACAATGATCTGCCTGAAATTGAAGAACTAAGGCAACCTGTTCTTTCTATGGTGATTGAAAAAGCGCGAAAGAGACATGAACGTATATCAGCCATAATTTCGATCCTTGTTTTATTTTTAGGTGTTTCAGTATTTGAAACAACCAGGAGCATGTTGAGGGGGTAAAAGAATGTTACGGGTTATCCACCTTCGTTACCACTACGGCGGACGAAGCGGGTTACGGGGTGCGGGTTGCGGGTTCACATATTTTCCAACTATCTTAATCAATAAATCTTTATCAATTGGTTTTGCGATGTAATCGTTACAACCTGTATCCAGGATAAGCTCTTTATCATCAATTCCTGCAAATGCTGTCTGTGCAATGATTGGAATTTCTTTATTTATCTTTCTTATTTTTCTTACTGCTTCAAAACCTGACATTAACGGCATACGCATATCCATTAGTATCAGGTCAATGCTTTTGTCTTCTTTGAATTTTTCAAATGCTTCTTTACCATTTTTTGACCATAACAACCTGGCTTTTGATCTTTTCAATACCGTTTCGATAAACCGGTAATTACTCTCAACATCTTCCACTACAAGAATATTAATATTCTCCCAGTTTGCTTCAGGAATAGTAACAATATCAGGCTTAGCGGGTTTAGCTTCCACGATTTTACATGGTACAGTAAAATAAAATTCCGAACCCTCTCCTTCAACCGACTCACACCACATTTTACCACCCAGCAACTCAACATAAGCTCTTGAAATGGGTAAACTTAAACCTGCTCCTTCAAATTGTTTTGTATACGAATCATCAGTGTACCTGAAGCGGTCAAAGATCAAATCCAATTTTTCTTTGGGAATGCCTTTCCCTTTATCCCTGACAAAAAATTGTAACATTTGTCCTTGTGATGTTGCCTTTCCGTCAGATTCACCATCCAGAATTGAATAGCCAAATTCAATTTTTCCGGAATTAGTATAATTAACGGCATTTTTTAGGATATTTGACATAATTCGTTTTAACCTATATGGTTCTGAAAGAATTGTAAAATCCTTATCCTTACTGGCTCTTTTTAACCTCAAATACACCTTATCCTTACCTTTTTCTTTTATTTCATTGTCAAAGTAGGCATAAAGATCGAGAAGTAAGTGGTTTATTTTACATTCAGAAAGTTTGATCCTGACTTCACCCGATTCAACTTTTGCTATATCAATAATATTATCAATAAGATTAACAAGGGTATTACTACTGGTATTTATTTTTTCAGAAAAGTGTAATAACTTATCATTCGATAAATCCGGATTATTCAACAGATCAGAAAACCCCATAATAGTATTCATCGGGGTAAGGATCTCGTTCGACATATTGGCAAGAAAAGCAGTTTTTAATTTTTCCGATTCCATTGCTTTTTCCATAGCTTCAATTAATTCCAACTCATATTTTTTGTTTCGTTCCTCTAATTGTTTCCGTTCAGTAATGTCAAGGATTGTACCTGAAAGAATTCCATTGGCAAGCTTTACACTCATAATTACGTGCTTTGTATTACCTGTCCTGGTATTTAAATCCGTTTCAAACGAGGAAACTTTGCCCGACACTTCCAGCATGCATAACAGTTCTTCCCTGTCTTCAGTATGTTTAAATATATTCCGCATATTAACTGAAAGCAGTTCTTCAATGGATCCATATTCCAGCATAGATCTCATGGCATCATTAGCAAACAGCAATTCACCTTCAGTATTTGCAATATAAACTCCTGCCAGTGCGTTGTCCACCAGATCTCTGTATTTTTCTTCCGATTTTTTCAGAACATTTTCAGATTCTTTCTTTTCAGCAAGTTGAGAAGTTAACTCCTTCTTTCTTTCCTCCACTTTTCTTTGCAGTGAATCATTCAAAGCCACAAGCTCATTTTCTTTTGAGACAAGTTCAAGATTTCTTTGAACTGCTGATTCATATGTAGACAGAAGCATATTGAGAATTTGGGAAGGATTGGAATCAATACTATAACTTTTACCTGCAAAAACCATATCCAGAGGTTTACCGTACTTTTTTCTTTTCAGTAAATGCTTGTTTGCCAGCACATTATTTATCCTGGAAAGCAGATATTTCTCAGTAAAAGGTTTCATAATATAGCTGTCGGCTCCGCTTTCCAGTCCTTTTATCACATCAGTTGCATCAGCAAGGGAAGTAAGCAGGATAACAGGTACATCATTAAGGTTTTTATCCGCTTTAATATACCGGCATAGCTCATACCCATCCATTACCGGCATGATAATATCTGTTATTACCAAAAGTGGCTTTTCCTTTTTTATTAATAAAAGTGCTATTTCACCATTATTACCAACTAAAACTCTGTAACCAAACCCTTCAAGTACATATTTTAAGCTTTCTGACTGGGTCAGGCTATCTTCAGCAATTACGATCAGGTTGTTGTTTTCGCTGTTTGGGTTCATAATTGTTACGGGGTACTTGTTACGGGTTAAGTTAAGAGTTAAAAGTTATACGTTGTATAGGCTTGCACGGAACTCTTCGCTCTCTGCCCTCCGCTCTTTTTCACTTTCAGCTTCGAACTTCAAGCTTTTATCTTCAAATCTGTAATCCAACCACCAGAATATCATCAATTTGTTCAAGATCGCCCATCCAGTTTTTAAGATTATTTTCGAGCAATATTTTTTGGGCTTTCATTGGTACATTCTGGATACTTAGTAATAACTCGATAAATTTGTTATGTTTCAATTTTCTATTATTTCTCCAGCCAAACTGGTCTTTATACCCATCTGAAAAAAGATATATTGAATTATTAGCTTTGATTTCTATTTCATGATTTGTAAATGGTATATCAGTAATCCGGTAAAATCCTACAGGCATCCGGTCTCCTCTGATTTCACTAAGTTTATTATTCCTGATCATAATCAATGAATTATTGGCTCCTGAGTACTGTAATGTATGTTTTCCACGATCAATAGTAATCAGGGCAATATCCATTCCATCCATGGTTTCAGTATTCCCTCTGGATTGAGCAAGTGATTTGATGACCATGTTTCTAAGATTATTCAATATCAGGTTTGGCTGGAAAATATTTATTTCATTAACAATTTCGTTAAGTAGTCCAATACCCAGCATACTCATAAAAGCACCCGGCACTCCATGACCAGTACAATCAGAAACAGCAACAACCGTTTTGCTACCTTTTACTGAAATCCAGTAGAAATCGCCACTGACAATATCTTTGGGTTTATTCAAAATAAAGTAGTCGGAAAAAGATTTTTTAAACAATTCACTTCCTGGCATTAATGAAGACTGAATCTGCCTGGCATATTTGATACTGTCGGTTAATTCATTTTTTTGAGATGAAATTTCATCTCTCTGTTTTTCAGCCAGATCACGTCTTGTTTCTAATTCTTCTTTCTGCGATTCAATTTCATCTTTTAGTATCTCTATTTCCTTATTTAAACGATTAATTTCATCTTTATGCTTTACCGGCATTAAGTTATTTTTCTTTTTAATATTGTTATCTCGAACGGTCATATTTTAATACATATTACGAGTTACGAGTATCCACCTTCGTTACCACTATGGTGGACGAAGCGTGTTATGAGTTCACTCATTTTATCATTTCTCCACCTCTTCGTCGCCCCTTCGCCTCTTTTCTTCTCCTCTTCTCATCTTCTCCTTTTCTTATCTCTCATCTATCACCTCTTCCTCCTTACTTCTTATTTACTATTTACTACTTACTTCTTACTCCTTCTTCCTCAAGTGCTTACTTATAGTATCCATTAATATGTCTGGTTTTATTGGTTTGGTTAAAAAGTCGTCAAAACCTGATTCCCGACTTTTTATTTGTTCATCATTCATTGAATAGGCAGTAACGGCGATAAC
This sequence comes from Bacteroidota bacterium, assembly GCA_030593185.1. Lineage (GTDB taxonomy): Bacteria > Bacteroidota > Bacteroidia > Bacteroidales > VadinHA17 > JADFUQ01. The sequence continues at coordinate 609 of JAUVHQ010000007.1, read as the reverse complement.
CGGCAGACTTTTTCTAATTTTTTTTATTTCGTTAGTCGCCTGGTATCCATCCATATTAGGCATACGAATATCCATAAGTACTATTTCAATATCATCATTTGCCACACAACTTTTAACAGCTTCAACACCATCCCTGGCCCAGAGGATTTCAGCCTCTGCATTAGTCATAATAGCTTTGAGAAGCATATAATTCAATTCATTATCCTCAGCAACAAGAATTTTTCTCTTTTTCAATGAGATTCGTTCAGTTGGGGCAATTTTCTTTTTAATTTCCCTGACCGGTTTTTCGATCACCTGAAGCGGGATTGTGAAGTAGAAAACTGACCCTTTACCTAATTCTGATTCAACCCAAATTTCTCCGTTAAGCAGTGATGCTATTTTTTTTGATATAGCCAATCCTAATCCGGTCCCTTCATAAATTTTTTCTTTTTCATCTTCAACTTTTCTGAACCTTTCAAAAATGTATTCTTTTTGATCTTCTGAAAGTCCAATACCTGTATCTTTCACATAAAACTCTATCTCTTTTCCATTTTTATCTTTATCCCGATCTGATGAAAAGGTATAGCCAAATTCAATTGATCCCCGGTGGGTGAATTTAAAAGCATTATT
>JAUVHQ010000345.1 GCA_030593185.1 Bacteroidota bacterium | reverse complement strand
ATTATACAGGGACCAGCCAGAAGAAAGAAATTGCCTGAATCAGTATATTTTATTTGCGGGATATTATTTATCATAAGAACCGGGATTTTGAAATCAAATTTAGTAAAAAGAGCGAAGAAGTTAAAAGTTGAAAGTTAAAAGTTAAAAGTGTGACAGTGTTTGTGCTTTACTATCTTGAACTTCAAACTTCGAACTTCAAACTTCAAACTTCTTAATATCCATATTTACCTTCCCACAATTTTCTAAGTCGTTTTCTTATTTCTTCCTCTCTGGTATTCTTCTGTGGTTCATACAGCTTTTTGTCTCCCAGTTCATCAGGAAGAAATTTTTCTTTGGTGAAATTTCCTTCATAACTATGGGCATATTTATAATCTTTTCCATAATTCAGATCTTTCATCAATTTTGTTGGTGCATTACGAATATTTAAGGGTACCGGCAGATCACCGGATTTTTTCACCTCTTCCTGGGCAGAATTTATTGCCATATAGGCAGAATTGCTTTTAGCTGAAGTGGCAAGATAAATTGCTGCTTCTGACAGGATGATCCTCGATTCGGGCCATCCGATAACATTCACTGCTTCAAAACAACTCTGTGCCAGCAGCAAAGCATTGGGGTTGGCAAGACCAATATCTTCGGCAGCTAATATCAACATTCTTCTTGCAATAAATTTTATGTCTTCACCACCCTCTACCATACGTGCAAGCCAGTATACAGCAGCGTTTGGATCGCTACCGCGAATAGATTTGATAAAGGCAGAGATTATATCGTAATGTTGCTCACCTGATTTGTCGTATAGAGCTATATTTTCCTGGACCCTTTTCAGAACCTTTTCATTATTGATAACAATTTTCTGTTTTTTTCTTTTTTTATCAGTAACGGGTTTATCATCCTTCTCTGACTCAGCACTTACGATAAGTTCAATAATGTTAAAAAGTTTCCTGGCATCGCCGCCTGAATATCTTAAAATAGCTTCATTTTCTTTAATAATAATATCAAATTCTTTAAGGTATGAGTCAGTCGTTATCGCCTTTTCAATAAGATTTTCCAGGTCAGGTTTTTCAAGTGGTTTAAGAACATATACCTGGCAGCGGGAAAGGAGAGGGGAGATAACTTCAAAAGAGGGGTTCTCGGTAGTTGCACCAATCAGCGTAAGTACACCCTGTTCCACAGCTCCCAGTAATGAGTCCTGCTGGGATTTATTGAATCTGTGGATCTCATCGATAAAAAGTATTAGGTTCGGGCGGTCAAAGAACTGTTGTTTCTTTGCCTTTTCAATGGTTGTTCTTATATCTTTTACCCCTGAATGAACCGCGCTTATCTGGTAAAATGGTCTGTTATGTTTGTTTGCAATTATTCTTGCAAGTGTGGTTTTCCCAACACCAGGAGGTCCCCAGAGAATAAAAGAAGGTATTTTCCCTGACTCAATTGTTCTCCTGAGTATGGCATCTTTTCCAACTAACTGTTCCTGCCCGAGGAAATCATCTAGTGTTGTGGGTCTCATCCTGTCTGCAAGAGGTTGATTTGCTAACATTGATTTTTGCTGTAAAACCTGTTTTTACAAAGATAAGATTTCTGTGTCATTTCTCATTTTTAAAACATATTTACAAAGCTATATTCCAATTTTCCTTAGTTTTGAGTAAGTTTTCAAACAATGATTAAGAAATCTGCCACATCCATTCTGTTATATATTTTAGTATCTGTTTCCTTAATCGGACAGGTTGATTATTCATGGTGGAATGAGATAAATAACTGGGACGGCGTAACACCGTGGGATCAATATATTATTAAATCACCCGGTTTTATGGGACCAAATGCCCTTCCTGTACCGGAGATGAAAACCGGAAGATTACCGGATAAAACCAGCATCCGGTTATTTACCGATCTTCATTATAGTAATGGTGATAATACACAGGATTTCTTTTCTTCACTATATCTACCCATTGCCGGGAATAAAGCAGGTCTTGAGCTTTACGGGGTAATGGTTGAACATTACAAGATGGATATCACAACCCGTGACCAAAGGCATTCGAGGGATTTCGATGCAAAAGGTTTTTCTGTGGGAGATTTGAATATTGCTACTCTTATCACCCTGACAAGAGATCATAGTAAATGGCCAGACATGTTAATAAGAATTGCATTCAGGATACCCTCGGGATCAAACCTCAGGGGAGCCCGGTTTACTGATACCCCGGGATATCATTTCGATCTGTTGTTAAGCAAAAAACTAACTGAAAATTTTGAGATAACAGGAATGACAGGATTCTATTCGTGGCAATTGAATTATAATACAGATCGTGTTTTGTATCACCAGAATGATGCTTTTTTATATGGAGCCGGATTAATATATATAAATAATAGAATTAAAATTGAAGGATGTATTGCAGGTTACGCCGGATATGTGAATATTAAAGACAGCCCGCTGGTATTGCGATTAAAATCAGAGCTGGCAGTTGGGAAAATTAAAGGTGTTCTGAATTTGCAGCAAGGTGTTACGAAGGATTTTGATTATACCACACTTCGTTTTGGCATTCATATACCAATTAGCAAAGATGTTTATTGATGATGCAACCTTTCTGATGCAAATAGCATCAAGTATATGGAAGAGTTGAATGTTGAAAGTTTGTAAAGTTGAAAGTTCGTAAAGTTCAACGCTTACTTTTAACT